>JBDTXZ010000160.1:0-7062 GCA_040005935.1 bacterium
CGCTGCTCCGACACCAGGGCGCACGATCATCAGGGTCGGCTCGGGCGACAACTTGCAAGCGGCGCTCGTCAAGGCGCAGCCAGGTGATGTGATCGAGCTGGCAAAAGGCGCCTCGTTCACGGGCAACTTCATCCTGCCGAACAAGAACACGACGAGCACAAACTGGATCGTCATTCGGCCCGCCAACCATGGCAGCCTGCCGGCCGAAGGCACGCGGATGACGCCCACCGTCGCGGCCAGTCTCGCATTGCCGCAGATACTCACGCCGAATGCGAATCATGCCATCAAGACGGCGGTCGGCGCACATCACTATCGCCTGGTAGGATTGAACGTCGGCGTGGCACCTGGCGTCACGCAGAGCTATGGACTCATCGGGTTCGACGGCGAGCAACGCACCGAAGATGGGATTCCGCACGATCTCATCCTCGACCGCATGTTCATTCACGGCCTCCAGGAAGTCGCGCTTCGTCGATGCGTAACATTCAACTCCGCGTCGAGCGCCGTGATCGACTCATGGTTGAGCGAGTGTCACGACAGGGGATCCGACTCACAGGCGATTGCCGGATGGAACGGCCCGGGTCCGTTCAAGATCGTGAACAACTACCTCGAGGCCGCCGGCGAGAACATCATCTTCGGCGGATCGGATCCAGCGGTGAAGGGCCTTACGCCAAGCGACATGGAAATTCGGAGGAACCACTTTACAAAATTGCTCTCGTGGAAGAACGGGAAGTGGCTCGTGAAGAATCTCTTTGAGCTCAAGCACGCACAGCGCGTGCTGCTCGAGGGCAACATTCTCGAGAACAACTGGGAGCACGGCCAGAACGGAACCGCGATCGCCATCAAGAGCGTGAACCAGAATGGCAGTTGCACGTGGTGCGTCACGCAGGACGTGACGATCCGCTTCAACCTGATTCGGAATGTTGGTGCGGGATCGAACGTGGCCGGCGCGCCGGACAACAGGTTTCCCACCGGCCAGACGCGCCGAATCGCGATAGTCGACAACGTGTTCGCCAATATCAACGTGGGCGAATTCAACGGCGATGGCCGAGGCTTCGCGACCTTCGGCACGCCGATGGAAGTGGTCATCGCACACAACACGATGATGTCCCCCACGAATTCGGCGTTCGTCTTTGGACCTGCCCACTCGCGCGTGATGAGTTTCTCGGCGCACGACAACATCGTCGGAGGCGGCAACTACGGGATTCTCGGCGACAACTTCATTGGCGCGGCGGCCTTCGCGAACTATGCGCCCGGTGGGACCTTCCTCGGAAACGTCATGATTGGCCCTCGGCCTGGCACGCAATATCCGCCCGGAAACGCATATCCGGCGTCAGCGGCGGAAGTCGGTTTCGACATGACGTCAGGGAATTTTCGTCTTGCGCCGAACAGTCGATTCAAGCGCGCAGGCACGGATGGCCGCGCGCCAGGCGCCAATGTCGATTCACTCGAGATGTTGATCAAAGGGGTGCGGGTGCTGCCGTAAGATGATCGGTGAATACGGATCAACTGACTCACCGCAGAGGGTGCAGAGAAACAGAGAGGGCGCACGAGGAAACCGAAGGTGCAGATCCTTCGACTCGCTACGCTCGCTCAGGATGACATCATTCTCGCCGAGGTGCTCGCTTAACATCATCCTCTGCGCCCTCTGCTCCTCTGCGTCCTCTGCGTCCTCTGCGTCCTCTGCGGTTCGCTGTGTGAAGCTTGGCTGCTCTTCAGGCTAGCGTCGCAACAACGCCAGCACCCTCCACGGCGTGAGTGGTATTTCTCCCACGTCAACGCCTAACGCATCGGCCACTGCATTCGCGATCGCTGGCGCCGTCGGGATAATTGGCGCCTCGGCGATGCCACGCGCACCCGTGTGATTCGCGACGACATCGGAGCTCGCGACAAAAAAGGCATCGATCACAGGCACGTCGCCGATTACGGGAATCTTGTAGTCGTGCACATTCGCGTTCAGCGAGAGTCCGAGCGTCTCGTCCATGACGCGCTCCTCGAACAGCGCGTACCCAAGCCCCTGAATGATCCCGCCTTCGAGCTGACTTTCGGCAAGCGTCGGATTGATGATGCGCCCAGAGTCATGCGCGCTCGTGATGTGCAGCACGCGCACGCGGCCAGTCTCGACGTCGACTTCGACTTCCGCGAACTGCGCGGCGAAGGCACAGATCGCCGTGTCCTGCGGGTTCGCGCCACGGCTGCCCTGACCCATGATCATCACTTCGCCAAGCTTCCTTCCAACTTGCGCCAGTGTCATCGTGCGTTCATCGCCGGCGATGCTCACCACGCTACCGACGAGGCTCAGCAGCGAAACATCGACGTCGAGCAGCTCGGCGGCCGCCTCCAGCACCTTGGCGCGGGCCTGCAAGGCCGCGACGCGCACGGCGGGCCCCACGGATGCCGTCGTAATCGATCCCCACGAGTTGCCCGCATACGGCGTGCGTTCCGTGTCGCCAAGCACCGTGCGGACGTCGGCGAGCCGAGCGCCCAGGGACTCGGCGGCGATCTGTGCGAAGATCGTTCGAGAGCCTGTGCCGAGATCCTGCGCGCCAGTGAGGACATCAATCGTTCCGTCGGGATTGATGCGCACCGTAGCGTAGGCCGGAGGTCCACCACCAGCGCCCCAGATTTGCGACGCCATGCCGACACCACGACGAAATCGCGCTCCTATGGTTCGCGTCGCGGCAGCCTCAACGCGACGATGGGTCCAGTTGAAGCGCGCTTCGCCCTCGGAATAGCATCGATCGAGATGCTTCGCCGAATACGGACGATTCTTCTCTTCGTCCACCTCGGCGTAATTGCGGCGGCGTAGCTCGAGCGGGTCGATGCCCAACTCGTGCGCGAGCGCATCCATTGCGCGCTCGAGTGCGAATGCGCCTTCGACGTGACCGGGAGCGCGAAAGGAGTCCATCGCCCCGGTGTTCAGAAACACAAAAGTCTCGCGCGTGCTGACGTTGGGGCAGCGATACATCTCGTGATAAATCTTGGCGGGGCTCGCATACCATCCGCTGTACCCGTACGCCACCGTCACCTCGGCCGAGATGGCGACGAGCGTTCCGTCGCGATTCGCGGCGAGTGTCACACGTTGCGACGACGCCGCGCGATTGCCCGTGTCGGTTTGCTCGCCTTCGCGATCCAGGATGCAGCGCACCGGCTTGCCAAGTTTTCTCGCAAGCGCGACTGCGGTGAAGGTGTTGGCCGCCGCATAGTTTTTCGCGCCGAACCCTCCACCCATGTAGTCCTTCATCACGCGCACGCGATTGAGCGGCAGCTTGAAGGCCTGCGCGATATTCGAGCGCACCTCGAAGATGCCCTGCGTGCTCTCCCACACGGTGAGGTCGTCGCCAATCCACTCCGCAACCGAGCCATGCGGTTCAATCGGCGTGTGCAGCGCGCAGGGAGTGCGGTAGTCGCGCGTAATCGTGACGTCCGCGCCGGCAATCGCTGCGTCCGCATCACCGCGCGTGGCAATGCGCGGTTGGTTGCGAGGAATGTTGCCATGCGGCTTCACGCGTGGTGCATCGGGCGCAAGCGCTGCCGCAACGGTCACGGCGTGCGGCAGCGTCTCGACGTCGAGATCCACGAGCGCACACGCTTGGCGCGCCAGCTCGGGTGTGTCTGCGCAGAGCGCGGCGAGCGGTTGGCCCGCCCAGTGGATTGCGGTATCGAACAGCGGCGCGCCCATGTGTTTGATGCCGGGGACGTCGCTCGCGACGAGCGCGCCACGTACGCCAGCCAGCGCGAGTGCTCGCGTGAGATCGAGGCGCACGACTCGCCCGCTCGCGACAGGCGCGCGCAGGAAAGCGGCATGCAGCATGGCCGGGCGATGCAGATCCGCCGTGTACTTCGCACGGCCCGTCACCTTTTCGAGGGCGTCCGCACGGATTGCGCGCGTGCCGACGATCGTGAGTTGTGCGTCCTCGTCCCACGGTGTGGGCTCGATGTCCGGCAGCTCGACGATCTTGAGCTCTTCGCGGCCCTCGACCTCGACCTTCGTGGTCACGAATCGCTTACGCGGGTGGGGCTGTGCCTTGGCCGCCGATTCTTTCGGCTTACGAGGCATCCGACCTGCCTTCAGAGGTACGGGCGCGCAGAGCCGTCGCGGCCGATTCCACGGCGCGCGCAAGCTTGGGGTACGTCCCGCACCGGCACAGGTTGCCGCTCATGGCCGAACGAATTTCCTGTGCGGTGGGTTGGTCGTTTGTGGCGAGGAGGGCGGCCGCTGCCATCAGTTGGCCGGGTGTGCAGAAACCGCACTGCAGCGCGTCGAGCTCGATGAAGGCCCTTTGGAGCGGATGCAACGCCCCAGGTTGCCCAAGGCCTTCAACGGTCGTGATCGATTGGCCCTCGCAGCCAGCGGCCAGCGTGAGGCAGCTGTAGGTCAGCCGACCGTCCACGAGCACCGAACACGCGCCGCACTCGCCTCGTCCGCAACCGAGTTTTGTGCCCGTGAGCTCCAGTTGGTCACGCAGCGCCGAGAGCAGGGTGTCATGACCCGCGACGATCAGATCGTGCTCCTGGGCATTGACCGTCAAGCGCATCGGACCCTCGTGGCAAGTCAGGAGCAGGGTTTCTCGGGGGAAGCAACCGTTGTCGCACCCGCGATTCGCATTATCTTAGCCTGAGCGCCCATCCTTCGCAGTATCATCTGAGGCGATCAATGCCCTACATCATCACCGAAGCCTGTATTGACACCAAGGACAAGGCGTGCGTCGACGTCTGTCCCGTGGATTGTATCTATGAGGGTGAGAAGCAGCTTTTCATCCATCCCGACGAATGCATCGATTGTGGTGCGTGCGAGCCTGAATGTCCGGTTACCGCGATCTTCCCTGAAGAGGACGTGCCGGCGCAAATGAAGGAATACATTCAGCTCAATCGGGACGTCTTCAAGGGCGACAACCCACCCGGCCGCCCCACCCGCTAGCGGGTCACTGGAGGCGCCGATGCTTCGCGCCCTGACGTTTGACTATTGGGATACGCTGTACGAAGGCGGCGCGCTTCCCGAGCGCGTCGCCTTGCGTCGCACGGCGGTTGGCGCACTCCTCGGCGCCTATGGCCGCGCACTACCAGAAGAGCAGTTGCGCGCGCTCTACGAAGAATCGGGGCGTGAAGCAGAGCGCTGGTGGAGCGAAGAGCAGCGCGGCTATAAGACCGGCGACCGCCTGCGCTGGATCCTCGAGCGCGCTGCGGTAACGCCGCGCGAGGGCTGCTCGCACGTGTCGACGGCGGCTGACGCGGTGGACAACGCGCTCCTCATGCTCCCGCCTGCAATGTTCGCCGGCGCATGGCAAATGCTGCGCGTGCTGAGTCGTCGCTTCACGCTTGCCATTATCAGCGACACGGGCTTTGCGTCTGGTCGAGCGCAGGATCGCCTACTGGAGAAAGACGCGGCCCGCGGGTTCTTTTCGTCAACGATTTATTCGATGGACGTCGGCCACGCGAAGCCACGCGCGGAGATCTTTCAGGCGGCCGTGGACGAGTTAGGCCTTCCGCCCGGCGAGATCCTGCACATTGGCGACAACGAGCGGACCGACGTGCGCGGGGCGCTGGCCGCGGGTTTCCGCGCTATCCGTGTTGATATCGTTCGAGATAACGGTCCGAGCGAGGCGGAGTTCGTGGCGCGGTCGTTCGAGGAACTCAGTCGCTACGTGTTGGCGCTACGCCAGGACGGAGAACCCCCGAACGTCGAAAGCTCGAGCACAAGTTCAGGCCCAAGCTGAGCCGTTCACCGTTCTTAAAGTGACCAGCCGAACTTCTCTTTCGCGATAAACACCGCCGTAATGGCGATGTACTGGAGAAACGTGCTGATCTCACTGCGCCACGCTTCTGCCCAGTGGTGCTCCCCTTCTTCATCCGTGCCTGGCGGCCGGGGAAACCAGCGCGACGTCCGCTCCTTGTAGCGCAGGTACTCCGCGCCAAAGATCGACTCGAGCACGCCTTCCTCGTAGCGCACGATCAGCGTGTATTCGATCGCGAACAGCAGAACGGCCACCGGTATGAACCAGAACACACCGGAAATCACAATGAAGCCGAGCCAGATCAGGAAGTTGCCGACGTAAAGCGGATTCCGCATCCATGCGAAAATTCCATATGTCACCAGGCGCTGCACCGTCCGCGAGCGACGACGCGTCACCGTTCCTGCCGCTGCCACGCCAGCCATCCGAATCGCTTCGCCGAGTACGATGAACACGAAGCCCAAAATCCAGTTCATCGCGTCGGTTTGGCCGTGCGCGAGGAGCGGAACGAGCAGGAAGGGCACTGGCAGCCATCCGCGATGCCGGAAGAGCACCGCGCCGATCCGCGCGCTCGGACGGCGCTCGGCATCCGAGATTTGCGGTCCGGGTACGCTATCGGTTGGCGAGGAGGGCATGGTGTGCATCAGGACGCAGGCGAGGTGCGGAACGGACAGACTTCAAAGGTCGCTGGCGCGGCAGGGTTACTCAAGGCAAGCGCGTCGAATCAATCGTAGAGCAATGTGGCCAGGAATTCACTCACCACGTGATTAAAGGCGGCGGGCCGCTCGTAGCTGCAGACGTGACCGCCGCATTGAATCACCTCGAACCGGCTCCGAGGTATTGCCCCCGCAAGGGCGCGCATCTCATCCGGGAGTGTGAACATGTCTTCGTTGCCGCTTACGACGAGGGTCGGAACATCAACACCGGCCAACACGCTGGTCGAGTCGGGTCGAGCGGCCATGGCTTGCAAGCCCCCGATGACGCCGGCGCTGGGGGCAGTCGCCATGAGTTGTCGCAGCGCCTCCAGCACGTCTGGACGCGTGTCGAATGTCGTCGCGCCGACCATCGCCTTCAGCTGACGTCCAGCGAGCGCCTCGACGCCGCGCTCCTGCACGAACTCGATGAGTCGCGCGCGCTTCTCGCGCGCCTCGGGCGAGTCAGCCGTCGCACGCGTGCTCGTAAGGATCAGCCCGCGCAGCAGCGATCGATGGCGGCGCAGCATCGCCAGCGCGACGTACCCGCCCATCGACAACCCGCAGACGACCGCCCGGTCTATGCCGAGCATCGCGAGGAAAGCCGCCATGTCGTCGGCATACTGATCGATGGAGTACGG
>JBDTXZ010000161.1:0-7032 GCA_040005935.1 bacterium
TTCGATCCGTCTCACGTTGGCGCATTGTACTATGAAGGCGCGCTGCTGAACGACCAGAAGCGGTTTCGCGACGCAATCGTCCGGTGGCGCCGAGTCATCGAGTTGGAGCCGGCCGGTGATTTCGCGCGGCAGGCGCGGAGAGATGCGCGCACGGCGGCCGACCTGCACGCCATCTTCGCGAACGCTGGGGGGCGCTGAACCGTGGCCATCGAGGGTCCACTTCGCGAACTCGGCATCCACGACGTTTTCCAGCTGCTGGACTTGAGCCGGAAGACGGGTGCATTGCGCGTGACGTCCGAGTTGCGCGACGACGCCGGCGACGTGCTGTTCGACGGTGGGCGCGTGATTCATGCGAGTATCCAGAGCAATCCGACGTCCATCGAGCGCATTCTCCGCCAGGCAGGAAAGATCGGCGACGCGGAGATGGAATTGGCGAACGCGCTGCCCGAGGAACCGGGGCTCGGTCTCGGCGACCGGTTGGTGTTGGCGCGCGCGATTACACAGCGTGAGTTGGAGCGACAGCTTCGCATGGCCATCGAGAATGTGGTCTTCGAACTCATGTCGTGGCGCGAAGGATTCTTTTCATTCGAGGAGTGCGTCGTCTCGAACGTGCCGGTGGATGCACGGATCCGCATTTCCACCGAGTCGTTGCTGATGGAAGGCGCGCGTCGCATCGATGAGTGGTCGCGCATTGCGGACAAGGTGCCGAGTCTCAGCGTGGTGCCGTCGCTCGCGCCGGTGGAAGATGATCGCGCGTCGGTGCTCGACCTGCTGCCGCACGAGTGGGAAGTGCTGATGATGATCGACGGCGAGCGCGATCTCCGCGGTATTGCGGGTTCACTGGGCAGCAGCGAGTTCGAGATCGCGAAGATTGCGTATGGCCTCGTGTCTACGGGCGTCGCTGTGTTGAAGACGCCGGAGCGCGTTTCGCTTCGTACGATGGCCGCGATGAACGGTTTCGCGGAAGCGCTCGAGAGTGCGCAGGATGCCTTGGAGGGCGGTCGTCCGGAGGATGCCCTTGGGGAAGCCCGTGCGGCACTCGGAGCTGGTGCGGACGAGACAGCGTCTCGGCTGGTAATTGCAAAAGCCCTCGTGCAGCTCGCGCGGTATCAGGACGCGGTGGACGAGTTGCGCCGCGCCGTTCATGCTGATCCTATCACGCCGGAAGTGCATCGCGACCTTGGTTTCGCGGCGGTCCGCGTGGGCGACTTCGCGAATGCTCGCGCGAGTTGGGAGCACTTCCTGCGGCTCGCGCCGGGCTCCTCCGATGTTGGGCGTGTCCGCGAAGGACTCGAAGTGCTGACGCGAATGCAACATGTGCTGGAGGCGCACACGAATGGCTGACGACGTGCGTCGGATGAGCGATGAGCTCGCACAAGATCCGGGCAGCCGAGTGTTCGTGCTGCTCGGCGAGACATTGCGCAGGCAAGGGCAGCGTGAAATGGCGCTCAAGGTCACGCTGCGTGGGCTCGAGCGTCATCCGCACCTCGTGGATGCGCATGACCTGCTGGCCCGCATATATGCGGACGCCGGCGACATCGAGCGCGCGTTCGACGAGTGGGACATGGTATTGCGGCTGTCGCCCGGTCATCTCGGAGCGCTGAAAGGGATGGGCTTCATCTGCTTTCATCGCGAACGCTTTGGCGACGCCGAACGCTATCTGGCGGCTGCCGCCGCATCGGACACGGCGGATGAAGAGGTCGCGAGGGCACTCGACCATGTGCGCGCCGCGCATGTCGAGGCGGAGCGGGTGCGGAACAAGGTGGTTCCTGACGCGCTCGCTCACGACAGTCGCTACCTGTTCGTCGATGTGCTCCGTGATGAGGCGCAGACCGCGCTCCTGCTCGACCATACCGGGCTGGTACTCGCGGGCGCATATATCGGCGCTGACGGCCGCGATGTCGCACAGGAGGTGGGTGCGGAATTGAGCGGCGTGACCGAAGCGGCACTCCGCACGACTCGGCATCTCGGGTTGGGCGACTGGACGTCAATCGTTTTTGAGACGGAGGTTGCGGTGGTCGCGATGGCGCCGTCACCGCAAGATGGGCTGCTCGTGCTGGCCACGTCGCGCGCAACACCGCTCGGCTTGGTTCGTCGGTTGCTCGACCGATGTGCCGATCGCGCGGGCCGCTGGTTGAACGGGAGCCTGCGATGAACTCTCCATTTACTTCGATGCTTCAGACGCTTTCGCGGCAGCGGGGTGTGACGGCGGCGCTCGTTGTAAGCGAGCGCGATGGCATCGTGATCGATTCGAACTTGCACATTGGCCAGAAGGGCGATCGTGTGGCCGCGCTTGCCGCCTCGCTCTATAGAAAGGCGCGGCTCTCCGCGCAGGCGGCGGGCATGGGTGCCGTGTCGTTCATGCAACTCGAGGCGCCGAATGGTCGTTTGTGCGCTGTTGGCGCAGGCGAGCTGGTGCTCGTTGTAGTGGGTTCTCCCGTCGTGAATGTCGGTCTTGTGCGTGTTGAGCTGTTGCGGTCGGTGGTGGAGTTGGCGGCCATTGCGGAGGGTCGTCCCGCATGATGATCACCAGCGTCGTCGAGTCGTGGATCGAGGAGCCGGTCAGGCGCTTCGTCGATGAGACTGGCGTCGAGTTGGCGCTCCTGCTGCACCCGAGCGGTCAGGTGTTGGCGCAGCACGGGTTCGCGCGCGCCGTGGACGTGATGACCGCATGTGCGCTGGCCGCGGGCATACACGCAACGAGTGGTGAACTTGGCCGGCTTGTGGACGACAAACCCTTTCGGGGGCTACACCACGCCGGAATGACGCGGCAGATCTTTTTAGCGGAAGCACGGTCGCCGCGCGGCGCGTACATTTTCTTGACGGTATTCGGTCAAGAGAGCTCAATTGGACTGGTCCGTCTGTACTTCGACGAGCTGGTCGCCGGACTTGCAGTTGCCGCGCCGCCCGAAGGGCCCGCGCCAGCCCCCGCGCTGGCCGAGCATTTCGAGCGGGACCTGAATCGAAATCTCGCTGTTCTTTTCGGCCGCGCTTAGGCCGTACCCCGCACTCCCGCCATTTCGTGTCGCTCGTCAACTACGCCACGCGCGAGATTACTTGCAAGATCGTCTACTACGGGCCAGGTCGCTCGGGGAAGACGACCAATTTGCACTACATCTACGGCCAGGTTCCCGAGGATAGAAAGGGGAAGATGGTCTCGCTTGCGACGCAGACTGACCGCACGCTGTTCTTCGATTTCCTGCCGCTCGACCTGGGCTCGATCTCAGGATTCACGACGAAGTTCCAGCTGTACACGGTGCCGGGGCAGGTCTACTACCAGACCACCCGAAAGCTCGTACTTCAGGGCGCGGACGGCGTGGTGTTCGTCGCCGACAGCCAGGAGCGCCAACTCGGCGAAAACATCGAGAGCTTCCAGGATCTGCACGCGAACCTGTCGGATCAAGGCATCGATCCGCGATTGATGCCGCTCGTCGTGCAGTACAACAAGCAGGATTTACCGCCCGACCTGATTCTCCCCGTGGCCGACCTGTCCGACGCCATCAATTTTCGCGATGTGCCGGAGTTCTCGGCGGATGCGCTGCACGGGCCTGGCGTGTTTGAAACGTTGCGGGGCATCTCGGAGATCGTGTTGCGCCGCCTGAGCACCGGCGGCTCAGCCGCTGCTGCGACGAAGTAGCGCATGCAGGTCGATCCTCGGGCACGATTCGACAACTACATCGTCGGCACGGCGAATCGCCTCGCCGTAGCCGCCGCGCGTGGTGTCGCGGAGGCACCGGGCGCCGTCTACAACCCGTTGTTCATCTACAGCAGCTCGGGTCTCGGCAAGACACACCTGATTGGCGCCATCGGCAATCATGCTATCCAGCGCAATCCGGAGCTGAGTGTCGAGTACGTCGCGCTGGAGGACTTTGTCCAACAGCTGCATGCCGCGATTGCTGCCGGCGAGATGGACCGGTTCAAGCAACGATATGGTCGCGTCGATGTACTGCTTGTCGACGACGTGCAGTTCCTCACGGGGCGACGCGAGACGCAAAGCGAACTGCTTCGCCTCTTGAATTCGCTGCAGGGAAGCGGGCGGCAAATCATCATGACGAGCGATCGACCGCCCGTTGAAATCGCGGATGTCGACGAGCGGCTCATCAGCCGATTGAGCGGCGGCCTGATCGTGGACATCGGTACGCCGGACTACGAGACCCGCGTCGCGATTCTCCGCGAGAAGACGGAGGAACGGGGCATCAAGTTCGCGCCCGGCGTGATCGAGGAGTTGGCGTGCGTGGAGTTCGCGAACATCCGCGAATTGCAGGGCGCGATGAACCGCTTGAGCGCACATCAGGCGCTCGACGGGACGATGACGCCTGCGCAGGTGCGCGACATCGTGGGCGTTCCACGCCCAGCGCCGCCACCGGCACGGACGTCGCTCGAGACGGACGAGTTCTTCGGCTT
The DNA here is from genome assembly GCA_040005935.1 of bacterium. Lineage (GTDB taxonomy): Bacteria > Gemmatimonadota > Gemmatimonadetes > Gemmatimonadales > Gemmatimonadaceae > AG11. Next base: position 4,405 of record JBDTXZ010000161.1, read on the forward strand.
CCTCACCGACATGGCGAGTGCGGTCGCCGCGACGCTCGAGCCGTGGCGCGTGCGCGTCGGTGAAGCCATCGGGTTCTGGGGCGGCGAAGGCTATCGCACCGCGGCACTCGAGCGGCTCATGGCCGAGCGAACGCCGCCGCCGAACTACGAAGCGCTGCTGCGTGGTTACGGTCAGGCGGTCGAGCAGCTGCGCGAGCTCGAGCGGCAGGTTACCACGGTCGATCCACAGCTTGGCGGCGATGAGCGGTTCCGCGATCCGGAGCGTCTCATGGAAGCCATGGCGTTCGTCGAGAACGCGCTGGCCGGTGCTGTGCCTCCGGGCGGGCCGCAGCCCATGTTTGCGCGCGCCGCTTTCGAGGAAAGCACGTCCAACCAGATGGCCGTTCGCGCGGCCGACGCCGTGATTGCGGAGCCTGGGCATCGCTACAATCCGCTCTTCCTGGTGGGGCCGAGCGGTGTGGGCAAGACCCACCTGCTCAACGCCATCGGCAATGAACTCCGCGCGCGTCTGGGAGCACGCGGTCGCGTGGCATGCGTGGGTGCGCAGACGTTCATCGACGAACTCATCGCGGCGTTGCAGTCTGAGACGATCGAGCGGTTCCGCGCGCGCTATCGCTCTGCCGACGCGCTGCTCATCGACGACGTGCAGTTCGTCGCGTCGAAGGAGCGCACGCAGGAAGAGCTCTTTCACGTGTTCAACTATTTCCACTCGGCGGGAAAGCAACTCGTTTTCGCGAGCGACATGGCGCCCAAGGCAATCGAGGGCCTGGAGGATCGCCTGCGCTCGCGGTTCGAGGGGGGGTTGGTTGCGGAGCTGACACTCCCTGATCGCACCTTGCGCAAGAAGCTCTACACGCGCTTTCTCGGCGATGCACAGCTGGATGCGCCGCGCGAGCTTGTCGCGTATCTCGCTGATCGTCCCGCGACGAGCGTGCGCGAGATCATGGGTACCGTGCAGCGCCTGCGAGCGGGGGCTGAGGTGACGGGCGCTCCGCTCACGTTGGCAGTCGGCAAGCAAGTGTTGGAGCCATCGGGAATGACTCCCACCATCGCGCCCCTGGTTGTCCGTGATACGGCGGACACCTTCTTCCTCGACAACGAAAAGATCGTCTGGGAATGGCCTGATGTGGCTGGACGTCTGGTCGAGGAGCTGCGCTAATGGCTATCAAGGGCAGTCTCAAGGAAGCCAGTTTCCCCGATGTGCTGCAGCTCCTCTCGATGGGGAAGAAGACCGGCTGTCTCACGGTTACGCATCGCAACAACTTCGGGTACGTCTACTTCGACCGAGGGCTGATCTCATATGCGTCGATCGTCAATCGACGCGACCGCATTGGAGACATCCTCCTCAAGGCCGGCGTGATCTCGCCGGAGCAGTTGACCGCCGCGATCAGCGCGCAGTCATCGCACCGTGATAAGCGCATCGGCGAATTGCTGGTTACGCAGGGATCGGTCACGCGCGAAGGGCTGCACGCGCAGATCCGGCTGCAGATTGAAGAGGCGGTGTACTACCTGTTCACGTGGACACAGGGGACGTTCAATTTCGAGGCGGACGTCCATCCGGAAGAGCAGGACCTGCTCGTCGCGATCAATCCGGAATCGTTGCTGCTCGAGGGCGCGCGGCGCGTGGACGAGTGGAGCCTGATCGAGAAGAAGATCTCGAGCCTGGACCTCGTGTTCGACGTCGATCGCGGCAAGCTGTTCGCGACGGGCGTCACGCTCCCGCGCGACCAGGCCGTTGTCATGGAACTCCTCGATGGGCGTCGCGACGTCGTCGCAGTGATCGAGGAGTCGGGACTCGGCGAATTCGAAGTAGGAAAGGCGATTTACGGACTCGTCACCGCGGGGTTTGCGCAACGCGTCGGCAGGACGAAGGCGGCCGAGCCGACCGTGAGCGATGCGCGCGTCGATGAGCATCGGAATCTCGGCATCGCCTTTTACAAATCAGGGATGCTCGACGAAGCGATGCGCGAGTTTCGGCGCGTGAGCGAGCTCCGCGAGCATGATTCCGAGTCGCGCTTTTACATCGGGTTGTCGCTCATGCGGCAGAACAAGTGGGCGGACGCCGTGGCAGCGTTCGGCGAGATTGTGTCGCACCCCGGCGCGCGGCCCGCGGCGTATCACAACATGGCGCACGCCCTCGAACGGCTCGGCCGCTATGACGAGGCGAAAACCGCGCTGGACGGTGCGATCAAGAAGGGTGGCTCCAAGGACCCGCGCATTCAGACGTCGCTCGGTGTCGTCGCGTTGCGCGCTGGTGACGTGGCGGTTGCCGACGCCGCCCTGCACACGGCGCGACCCCTGTTCGGCGCCAAGCCGCCGACCGCGCCGTGGTTCCACTATTCCGCGCTTACCGCCGCACTGCTTGGCGATCTGGAACGCGCGCATGCCCTCCTCGTCGAAGGGATTGCGACGCATCCACACGCCGCGCCGCTGCACAACAACATGGCGGCCGTGCAAGAGCGGAGGGGTTACCATCCCGAAGCATTGAGCGCGGCCGAGCGTGGCGTGCAAGAGGACACGGGCCTGCCGCAGCTGCACAAGAACCTCGGCGATTGTCACTATCGCGCCGCGCGTTACGATGAAGCGCTCGAGTGCTACATGCGCGCGATCAAGTTGAATCCCGCCCTG
>JBDTXZ010000162.1:0-7030 GCA_040005935.1 bacterium
CGACCCAAGGGGTCCGCCTGTCCCGCGGCGATCGCGGTGAAGCCACCAACAACGATGCCGGCAAGCGCGGCTCGGCGCGCAAGCCACTTGATGTCGTAACGCGGCCCGATGCTCTCGCGCAGCGTGACGAAGCGCCAGAGTGCGAACACCAGTACGAGATGCAGCACGACCACGGCGACGAACGGAATCCGTTGCGCGAGAAAGAGTTCGAGGTAGAACGCGACGAGCATCAGCAGGATTGCGACGGCGCGAATCAAACGGTCGAGACCAAAGTCGCGATCACGCGGCTGATCGAGAATCGCCAACGGCGACGCGAGCGCACCAGCACCTTCACTCGGCGGCATCAACAGGCGCTGGATGGCCATGAGGCCAATGATTCCGAGCAGGACGATGGTACCCGCAAGGAATGACAACCCAGCGTTCCCTCGCGAGACGCCCAACACGAGCAGCGGCGCGGCGAGAATGCTTGTACCGCTCAGGAGCAGCCGCGTCCGGCCTCGAGTACTGGCGAACCACTGTCTGGCGGTTTGCGTCGCCGGCTTGTCACTGAGTGCGCTCCAGAGCAACTGCCATCGCTCGACGAGCACGACGCCGATGGGCAGGACGATGAGCAACGCGATCAGCGTCGTTTGTACTTCGGCGAGAAATGGCGGCGCCACAGACACGCGGAACGCGAGCAGGCTGCGCACGAACACGAGCGTATACGCGAGCCCAAGCAACACCGTCCGGAGTGGCAGCATCGCGCCCTCGGCCATGCTGGCATTGAGTCCCAGCAGGAGCGCGCCGAGAATCCACAGTGCCGCAATGATAACGAGCGGATTCATGGCAGCTGCGCCGCCAGCGATGCGCACAATGTGACCGCGAGAAGCGCGCGACGTCTCGTTCGCGGACATGTAGACGAAGGAATCGAGAGCGATGCGCTTCTCGATGCCATCGTGCGCCCAGCGCCATTGTCCGCTGTCGCGGGCAATCACGCCTTCGTATGGAAGTGCGCGACCCGATGTCCACTCGGTGAGGTCGATGAGCGGAAGTGTGCCCGACGGAATCGTGCCGCCTGCAACGACGCGAAAGCGGTCGCGCTCTGCGCCTGCCGATAGCGGCCATTTGTCCGAGGTGAGCGTTCCGCCATAGAAGATGCGCTGGCGCCCCGATGCGACATCGTCCGCGAAGTGCAGGCGCGCAGCGTCGGCGCCGCGACCAATCGTGATCGAGTCGCCGGGCATGTCTGCGACACTGGGCAGCGTATCGGCGTTCACGCGAACGAGTCGCGGCGTCGTGCTCGCGATGTACGTGCGCCCTCCCGTCCGAAAGATCGAGAAGTCGGGCGACGCGCCCTGTCCAAGTTTCGCCCCCGTCACTGGCTCCGCGTTCAGACGCACTCGGCGATGAAATCCAGGCGCTGTGATTTCACGGATCGCGCACTGTGCATCCCAGCCAGCCAGACAGCTCAGCGGCCAGCGCGGCATTGCGATGCGCACTTCCGACGTATTCTTGCCGAGCAGCGTGAGGGTCGTCGTGCGTCTGGCGCGCAGGGCGTTGACAGGCACGCCGTTCGCGAACACGACCGCGCTACCACGGTTGGCGATCACGTGACGTCGTCCCGTGGAATCGCGAACAATCCACACCACGCTCAAGGTGTCGGTCGCGAGCCACGGGATTCTTACGTCGGCACGCGAGTTCCTGCCTACGGCGATACTGTCGCTCACGGGCGCGAATTGCCCAAGCACCTGGAAAGTGTCAGGCGTCGCCTTGGTGACGTGGCCGCGCACCATCACTACCAACGCTGCAAGTGGTACGAGCACGGCACCGATCGTCGCCAGCCACTGTTGCGACGTCGCGAGACGCTTGCTCGCCAAGGCGGAACCAACCGCCGCGGCCACGCACGCGAGGAGTGCCAGGGCGAACATCATCGGCTGGACAGACCGAGTCCACTCAGCGAATCGATGACGCGCTTCGCCTCCGCGCGCTGAGCGGACGTTCCCAATCTCCCTGCCCAGGTATAGTCGCGTACTATTTGCCGCGTGTCGCACCCGAGACGCTCGGTGACGCATGCGTGAGCGCGTGCATACCGGCTTTGCCACACGGCGCTGGCGCCGGCCGCGGCCGAGTCGATCTTACGCGTCGCGCGGAGCCATGCGTCGTTGCGAATCGGCGTCGCCGTGTATGCGATCGGTCGCACGACTGCACCGCCGAGTTGTATCGGAGCGGCCATGGGTGTCGACCGCGCAGCAAGGAGTTTAGGGCCGATGGTGAGACCGGCCCACCCAATGCCTAACACCGCCGCGACGGCGACGATCGGTTTCCGCAGGGGCCAGACGAGATCCAGCGCGGTGCCGAGTGATGCGACAGCTCGGCGAAACGGCTCGTCGGCTGATACGCGCGGCGATGGCACTGAATTCGTGTTGGCGATGACCACTGCGGTTGCACGCCGTTGGCGCCCCTGCTGCACAATCCAGTCGAGCACCTCCGACACGTTGATCGGCTCGACCTGGCCCGGGCGCATGCCCGTGGAGGAAACGGCGAAGTACCTGTGATTCGGGCACAGCGCTTCGAACCATCGCGGCACCGCAGCACCGACCTGCGCGCGCAACGCGCTGCGCGGATCGTCGATCGCGTTCTCTCGCGCGCTATCGCTCGACAGGCGATCGATCATGCTCAGGCAGATCGCCACTGGAACGTCGATCTGCTCTCCGCCGCTTGCCTCGAGCAGCTTGATGAGTTCGGGCAGTATTGCTGCCTGCGACTGCGTCCTGCTTTCTCGTGATTGCTCCACGTTCACGAGCCAGATCAATCCTCGCGAATGCGCAGCGTCCTCGTACACTGTCGCGCCGAGTGCGGAGTCGCGATACACCTCGTTTGTCAGGATTTCTCCCGCGGGATCGAGGAGGAACAGTTCGACGACATCAACGTCGCGATCGCCCTGCTGCTTGCGAATGTTGAGATGCAGTGGCTCCGGTTCACGGATGTCGGTCTTCGCGTTACCGCGCGCCTTCAAGTCCAGGTATGCGCGCTTGAGTTCCTTGGCGGTGTGATCGGTGAGCGCGTCTCGCGGATGCGCTGTCCAGCGCGCGGCCTTCGTCTTCATCGAGAAGAGCCCGTACAGTGAGCCGACGAATCCGCTCTTCCCGGAATTCGGTGCGCCCCAGAGCACATACCTCTCGCGAGGCGGGCGGCCCGGCACCATTTCGTGGGTGATATCCATGTCAGGTTCCTCGCATCGAGCGCTTCGACAGGCCCGCCTTACGCGACAGCTTGAGGAACTGGCTCAGCACATCCACCAACGCCGTGGGCAAGCGCTGCCATTCGTTGTTCGTGCGCGCGGACGCCTTCAGCTGCTCTACTTCGCGATAGGGGCGAATGCGATCGGTGAGGCGAAGCGCACTCGCGATAAGCCAGAAGCGGCCTGCGATGACGCCATCGCGCGCATCGGCGCCCCAGATGTCGGTGGCAATCCTGTCTGCGACGTCTGCATCGCTCACGCTCTCGACAGCGGCGCAGCAGACGCGAAGACGAAGCGCAGCGCTCGCGTGATTGCCGCGCGTGCGAAGCCTGCCAAGCGCCTGAAGCACCGGTGCGCCGAGGGACGCGCTGAGCAGAATTCCCTGGTCGGCGAGTGCGACGCATGCATCGGTCACAGGACCGACATCACCGCCGTCGGCCGTTGCATCGATCGAGGTGGCAAGCGCGTCGACGAGGAATGCGCCGATGGTCGCCGCATCCGCGAGCTTGACAATGCGCAGCCAGTCCGGCTCCAGGATCGCTCGGCCGCCAGCATCGGGCACGCTGCGCAGCAACGGTCCAATCGCCTGGGACAACTCTGGCAGCGCCTTTCCATTTTCCAGCAGCGACGCCACACGTGCGCGAGCCGCGACTGGCGCGTCCTCGCGTGCGAAGATCAGCCTTGCCCACCCCACGAGTTCCGCGGTATTCGCCGGCACCGTCGCCGACAATAGCATCGCTGCGACCTGCACACCCTCCGCTTTCGCGTGACTCTCATCCGTGCCGAGGGTGAATGCGTGCACTGCGCGTTCGAGTTCCCCGTCGGGGGCAAACGTTTTCCAGAACTCGGTGAGTGATTTCAGCAGCGCAATCATCTCGGCCGCTGTCGGCGTCGATGTACTGGATGCCAGTGCGCGACGCACCGTCCCGAAGCCCATTGCCGACGCGCGCTTCGTGGCGCGCTTCGCGGTGAAGTGAGGACGCGCGTTGCACAGGACACTGAGCAGCGCGGTCGCGTTCTCCACCGACGCCTGTGCGTTGCCGAACACGATTTTCGCGAGGGGCTGAAGTACGGTTGTCGTCTGCTGCATGATCGCATCGCGTCCGCCGATTCCTTCTAGCGCGGAGGCATCCGCCGATTCGGGCGCGAGCGCAATGAGCGCGTCGGCGAGTCCGCTCCGTGCGGCGAATACGGCGAGCACCGTGCGTGCAGCTCGAGCGTATTGGGTGTCGGGCAGCGACTGTATGTGCGCGATATTCGCGGCGAGCGCCGACAGCACGTCGCGTTCGACGCCAGCTGTTGCGCTACGCGTCAGGAGGATCGTGGCGAAGGATTGGAGACCGCGCCACCCCGTTTCACCCTCACGTTCTACGGCTTCTGTCGCGCCCTCGGCAATGACTGCCGCGTCGACCGCGTGCGCCAGCTCCGTCGTCATGTACGATCGTTCGCGTTCGCTCGTGGCGGAGGCGATCAGGCGCAGACAATTGCTGGCGTCAGACACGTCGCGCTTCGCGTTGAACTCTTCGAGTCGCAGCAAGCATTCGATGTCGCCGAGTAGTCCGTCTTGCTGTGGCTCGTTCCCCGCCAGTTGCGTTGCGAACACGCGGCGCACGCGCTCGTAGCGAGCGGTATCCTGTGCCAACGCTATGAGCGATCGCGCCGCTGTGCGTGCCCGTTCGCTCAACTGTGCGCGGTCGCGTGGCAGCACGATGGCCCACTTGCCTTGCTTGGGAGCGCTGAGGTGCTGGTCGGCGATGGTGAGCCGAGGCTGGTGAGCCGACGCGTTGAGCGTGTATGTCTGAAAGGTGAAGCGCGATCGGAGTTCGGGTGGCAGCATGAGGACGATCGCCTCCACCGTACGAATTGCGGGCGTCTTGTTTAGCCAGAGCGTGGGTCCGTCCGCGAGCACCGCGGCCAGCACGTCGTTGAGCGTGCCGCTGTCTTCGGTATCGAGCAGTGCGCGAAGCCGCGCGCCTTCATCGACCGCAGTGTTGAGCGTCGGCGCGGCTAACTCGCCGGTCTGTTCGATTGAGCGGCTCGGCGGCAACGCGGGAAGGATGCGGAAGGCGTTGTGTTGTGCGGCTTGTAGCTGTGAGGGAGATGGACGCACGACGTCGTAGACGATCGTGAATCGTTTCGCCGAGTCGGACTGCGCGTTCGTGTAGTAGCGCGCGAAGACGGCGCCCCATGTGGCGGTGTCGAGGAATGCGACCGCGTCGTCGAGCGGTGCGCTGGGATCTCCCATGTCTGCGGCATGCGAGAGCTGAAACGCTTGCTCGCTCGTGAGCGACGGCGTGTGCGCCGCGACGTCGTAACGATCCGCGACCAGGCCCCAGATGGCGCGCTCGGCGGAGTCGAGAGGTGTGGTCATTGTGCGCCGTCCGCGTAGCGACCGAGGATCCATTCGATCGGGTACATGATGTGTCGCGGTTGCGGGTCGTCGCCCGCGACGCCTGCGGGTCCTGTTGAACTGAACGTGAAGGCGCGACGGTTCTCGAGCCATCCATTGAGGAAGCTTTCATCGGGCCCGAGCAACTCCGACAACCACTCCTGTCCCTTGCGCTCGGGGTTTGGCGCGCGGTCGACCTGGCTCAGGCAGATCGCGACCGGATACGAGATCTTGCCGAGTTGTGCGTTCAATCCCGGCACGGAATCGCCGCGATTTCGCGCGGTGACCATGCCCTTTTTGAGCGACGTGAGTGCGGCGTCGAAGAAGTCCCAGTAGCCGTGCCCTGACTTGTCCGTTGGTTCGCTGAGCGGATTGACGATGAGGATGAGGCCATTTGCGCGCACGATTTCTGGCAGGAGTTCGTCCGGGATCGGCCCCTCGAAGTATTCGCCTGGGGCATCCCAGAAGGTGAGGTCGGCGATGTGGTGCGACGGGGCCGTGTTGCGCGACATGAAGCCCGGGCGCTCGGGGGGCAGATCATAGAGGCTGAAGTTGAGCTTCTGGACGGAGCTCGTCTTGGGCAACGGGTTGCCGCTGGCGTTGAGTTTTGCCATGCGGGCGATCCAGTTGGCCGTATCGCGATCGGACGGAAGCACGCACAGGCGGCGTTCCTTCTCGCTTCCCTCACGATGTTCCTGCCAGAACACGAGGGAGAGGAGGTAGGTGGTCTTGCCGGATTGTGGAGCGCCCCACAAGACGATGTTGTTGGGCATTTGTGTTCTTCTGCTGCGGGTGAACGAGCCTGGTGTGTCGCCTCGCTTCACTCACTACGGTGCGGGCACGCCGTTGGTGACGACGCAGCGTGTCCTTGCTCCTCTCGCGCGTGCCGAGCAGACTATGCGCATGTCCGCGACCCCAGACGCGCAACGCGCGAAGACGCTCTCTGAGCACGAGGAAGGTGGGCGAGTAGCGCGCCTCGACATTGACTGCGATCTCGCGCCAGCGCTTGACGACATCAAGCAGGTTCGGGCCGGGCTCATGGCATTCAACGACAGTCGCGTTGGGCCAGCCGACGTAAAGCAGATCGCGCTGTACGTTCGCGATGCCGATCGAACGATTCGCGGCGGCATCTTTGGATACATGGCGTGGCGGTGGCTCTCGGTTGACTTGCTGTGGGTCGACGAAGCATTACGCGGTCAGGGGTACGGCGCCGCCCTGCTGCAACAAGCCGAAAGCCTTGCGCGAGCGGCAGGGTGTGTTGGCGTACGGTTGGACACGTACGAATTCCAGGCGCGACCGTTTTACGAGCATCACGGTTACACAGTGTTCGGTGTGCTCGATGGATATCCCGCGAACACGCGCACGTACCATCTCAGTAAGCGGCTCTAAACCCAATGCTGTTCAGCGAGGGTGCGAATGGA
>JBDTXZ010000163.1:0-7009 GCA_040005935.1 bacterium
AGCATCTCGCGGAAGTTCGCGGGCGGTTCGATGCCTGGGTGTTTCGGATCGTGGCGAACGGTTGCAAGGATTGGCTGAAGAATATTCGCCGATCGCACCTGAGCTACGAAGAGGATGATCAGCCGTCGAGCTTCGCGACGCCTGAAGAGGAGCTCGATCGCACGGAACTCCGTTCGGATCTCGATGTCGCATTGTCATCACTCCCGCCGTCGCTGCGCGAGGCGTTCGTGATGAAGCATGTTGAAGGTCGTTCGTACGAAGAGATGGCCGATTTGCTGGGAACAACGGTTGGTGCCCTGAAGATGCGAGTGCACCGCGCGCGGGAAGCGCTACAGGCCCTACTCGAGGAAAAATACGCCTAATATGCTCGACGACACTCACTCAGACGCCATTGGCGAGACCCGGAAGCGCGAGCGCACGAGCAAGCAGGAGCGCGCGTTGTCCGATCGCGAGGTGCCACTCGGTGCGCCGAGTACGACGCTGTCAGAAGCGGTACACGCGTGGCTCGACGGTAGTACACCCGAGCGTGACGCACGCCGCGGCGAGTGGACCAAGGATGTGGACTTCTGGAAGCGGATGGACACTGATCTTGCGCGCAGACGTCGCATGCGCACGCCAGCGCACCTGAACGCGCGCATCATGAACGCGATTCCACAGCATGCACCGCAGCTCATCACACCGTGGTGGCGTCGCGAATTCGTTGTCACTCCATCGAACGCAATCGTTGCGATGGCGACACTCGTCGTCGTGTCTGCGGCGGCAACTGCCATACTGCTGCGCATCCCTCGTTAGCGACAAAGCGTTGTCACTGCAGTCGAAAGAGATGAGAACACAACGGCCGGGCTCACTGCGAGCTCGGCCGCTTTGTGTCCATCCGGTGCCTGACCGAGGTTACCGTGGGACCGCTTCTGCATGGCGGGGTACCAGAAGGCCGAGATGAGACGCGTCTGCGTCTTCATCCGGTCACCTTGGAACGGAGGGTCTCATGTTCTCTACAAGGTCAGGGCGAACGGTGCTGCTTCCGGCACTACTCTCTATTCTGTGCCCGCTGGCTGCGCACGCGCAGGAATCTCAGCTCTTCACGTGGACTGGTCGCGTGGACCGGGAAGTCCGGCTCGAAGCGCGTGGCTCTCGCGTATTTAATTCCGTGGAGTCGTCACTCCGGTCGCGCGCACGATTTGCTGTGTCGTCCGCAATCCCGGCGCGCGAAGGCACGATTCGCGTGGAAACGAACGCTGGGCGCGGAAACGTGGAAGTCGTTCAGCAGCCAAACGCGCAGAACGGATACAGTGCAGTTATTCGGATCGTGGATGACGAAGGCGGTGCCGACACGTATCGGGTGACGGCGTATTGGGAATCGGCGGACAACGGCGGATACGGCCGAGGCAATCGGGGTCGTGGCCGCGGGAACGATCGCAACAACAACGGCATCAACGATCGACGGGAGGATCGTGATCGCCGGGAAAATCGAGACAATCGCCAAGACAATCGAGACAATCGAGACGATCGCGACAGTCGGATCGGACGGGACAACTATCCGTTGCTACAATGGATGGGTGACGTTGACAGCGACATCCAGTTGGTATGGCGTAACGGGACCGTGCGAGTTGAGCAAGGCAGTGGCGGACCGCCGGTACGCGTGCGCTCGACGGTGAGCGGCGCGGTGCGAAACCAACTTCCTGGCACGCTCCAGCTCAACGTTCGAGACGGGCGCGGCAGGGTGGACGTGATCCAGAATCCGAGTGCGCAGAATGGCTACACGGGGATCATCCGGATTTCGGATCCGCAGTCGGGTTATGGCCACTACAACTTCGACGCGACGTGGCGGCCGTAAGGAAGCTGTCGTTCTGAACATGGTGAAGGACCGGTGAGTTCAACTGGTGACGCAACGCTGCGCTGTCATCCCGCACGAGCGAACCGCTCGTGTCGGGATCCAGGATATGTCGCGCGAAGGCAAGCTCACGGCGCCGCGATGGTAGATCCCGACACGCGCTTCGCTTGTGCGGGATGACAGAGCGACCAGTCGAACCACCGGTCTTCGCTTCGTTCACGATGAGAAAAACTCTTGCCCCAACCCACTGAGTGATAAGCTGACGGCAGGCGTTCAGGGCGCCTCCCGTCCGCGGACAGGACTGAGTCACCTGGAAGTTCCGGCATCACGATACGGTTTACGCGAACCTCTTTCGTCCGACGCAAGCGGACCCCGGGCATCTCTCAACGAGGCTCGTCATGTCCAATCGCAGATTTCCCTGACGTCCCGACCTGGGCCAGCTCAAGCACCAGGCGAAGGACCTGCTTCGTGGCGGTCCCTGCGCGCGAGACGACATCGATAGGTGCGAGGGTGCCGGTGGCGACGTTGCCGACGCGCTTGTCATGAATGCCGCCCGCATCGACACAGTGACCTATTTGTTCTCGCTATTGACAAAGTCCTGCTGCTAATGCGTATTAGCAGCGTGCCAATTCGTATTAGCAACCGTGTGACGGCCGTCGAAGTCGCGAAACAGGCGGGGGTGTCACAGCCCACCGTCTCGCTCGTGCTGTCCCAGAACCCCAAAGCGCGCGTCGCTCCCGAGACGCGTGCCCGCGTGCTCAAGGTGGCCGAAGAGCTCGGGTACCGGCCGAACCGGCTGGCGCAGGGGCTGGTGCGACGACGTTCGTTCGCCCTCGGCGTGATCGTCCCTGGATTCGACAACCCGGTGAACTCGGCGATCATCTCGGGCGCTGAGCGAGTCGCTGCGCAGGCGGGATACGCCGTGCTCCTGTGCGAGACCGGCGAAGTCCGAGTGGGGCAGCACCTGAAGGCGCTTGCCGACCGGCAAATCGACGGTGTGATCATCGCCGGGATCAGCGAGGGCGAGTTGGCCGACGCGGACCTGCGACGACTCAACGTGGTGCTGGTGAACCAATCGTCGGACGTCTACTCGACCGTGCAGGACGATTCGTTGAGTGCCGGTGCGATCGCCGCAGATCACTTTCTGGCGCTCGGGCATCGGCAAATAGCGTTCATTGGGCCGGTATCGGCCGCATCGGCGTTTCGTCTTCGCGAGCGCGGGTTCGCGCAGGCGCTACGTGCGGCGAACGCGGTGCCCTCGAGCGACTACTGGCAGCGTGCCGACGCCTCGGTCGCGGGTGGACTCGCCGGTATGCGCACCTTGCTCGCCCTGCCCGAGCGGCCGACGGCGGTGTTCTGCGCGAACGATCTCACTGCGCTGGGCGCCCACAAGGCGTGCGCGATGGCCCGGGTATCGATTCCGGGCGAGATCTCGATTCTTGGGTGCGACGACATCGATCTCGGAACGCTCGTCACACCGGAACTCAGCACGATCAGCACGCCAAAGCGAGAACTCGGCGCGCGTGCCGTGCGCCTGCTGCTTCGCCAGCTCGACGGCGATGGCAAGGCAATGCCGACGGCACAGACTCTTCCGGTGAAGCTCGTGCTCCGCGGCACGACGAGCGGCCCCGCGCGTGAGGCAACGCAATGAAGCGATTGCTCGTTCGGTTGCTCGTCACATCGTGCGGTCTCGTCGCGATCGCGTATGTGTCGATGTTCGTGTCCGCGACTCCGCCGGCGTGGGCGCCCATTTCGCTGGCCATCGGCGCGAACGGCGTGATCATGACCCTCATGGCGATCGGTGCGGTGCGACACGACACGATGCCGCGCTCGCTCGTGTGGACGTTTCTTGGGCTGTTCGTGTTGTGCGCAGGCGCGTTCGTCGTCGCGCTGTTGCTTCCAGCGCACGAGGGACCGGGCGGGCCGTTGCTGCTCGGGCTTCCAATGCGGTCGGCGATTGTGCTGTACAGCGTGGGCGTGGTGCCCATCGCGATCCTGCCGTTGGCGTATGCGCTCACGTTCGAGTCGTCCACGCTGAGCGAGGATGACCTCGTGCGGGTGCGTGCGGCGCACGCGAGCACGCGCGAGAGCGAGCAGGCATGACGACGCCGATGCTGCTCCAGAGCGCAATTCCGGGGCTTGCCTCTCCGGCTATCGTGGCGATCGCGCTTGTCTACTTCGTTGTGGTGGCGGCGATCGCAACCTGGGCGACGCGTCGCACGAAGAATGCGAACGACTTTTTCGTTGCTGGCGCGGGTGTGGGGTTGTGGACGCTGGCGATCGCGAAGATGGCGGCGACACTCTCGGGTTTTGCCTTCATCGGCGGGCCGGGTCTCGTGTACACGATTGGGATCGGGGCCGTGTTCATCATCCTGCCGGGTGCGCTGAGCAATGCACTCGGCGCCTGGGTGCTGGCCAAGCGCATGCGCTTGCTCGGTGAAGCGCGCGGGCTGTTCACGGTGCCCGATGCAATTGGCGCGCGTTATGGCTCGCGCCTCGCGCAGGGGCTCGCGGCCGTCGCGGTCCTCGTCGCGGTCACCGGCTACATCGCGACGAACCTGCTCGCGCTTGGCCTCGTGATCGACGCGATTTTCGGCACCGGGCTGTCGACGGGAATCTGGATCGGGACGGCGATCATCCTGGCCTATTCGGTGGCCGGCGGCATCATGGCCGGCATCTATACCGACGTCTTTCAAGGATCGGTGATGGCGATCGCGTCGGCGATCGTCTTTGCATTTGCGCTGAAGTCGGGCGGCGGGATGGAGCACATCTCACGCACGATCATGGCCGCCGACGCCGCGTATCTCGGTCCCTGGGGACGCATCGGGCCGATGGCCGCGATCTCGTTCTTCTTCGTGTTCGGCGTCGGGTCGCTGGGGCAGCCGCACGTGATCCACAAGTTCTACATGCTGCGCGATCCACGGCAGTTGAAGTGGTATCCCCTGCTGATGACGGTGGCGCTTGCCGTGACGCAATTGCTTTACGTGAGCGTCGGCGTCGCGATGAAGGCGCTCGTGCTGGGTGGCTCGATGGCGCCGCTGGCGAAGGCCGATCAGGCGACGCCGCAGTTTCTCCTGCACTACACGCCAACGCTCGTCGCGGGTCTCGTGTTCTCCGGTGTTGCCGCGGCTATCATGGCGACGGTGAACTCGTTCATGTCGGTGGGCGCAGCCGCGCTGACGCACGACCTTCCCATCGCGTTCGGTGGGCGAGTGACGGACGAGCTTCGCGTGGGACGCATCAGCACCGTAGTGCTCGCCGTGGTTGCCGCGGCCGTCGCTCAAGCTTCCGGTACTCTTGTGGCCTTCCTCGGCATCTTCGGCTGGGGACTCTTTGGTTCGACCATCGTGCCCGCGCTCGCGATCGGCTTGAACTGGGAGGGCGCCACGCGCGCCGGCGCAATCGCGTCGATCGCCACCGGCCTCGGCATCACGCTCGTTGGCGAGACACTTGGCTACTTCAAGGTTTACGGATTGCCAGCGGGGGTGTCGATCTCCGCGCTGGCCCTCGTGTCCTCACTGCTCGCGTTCTTCGCCGTGTCGTGGCTCACTCGCGACACGGCGCGCGGCTCGATCGATCCGGACATCCAGATCGTGATGAACGCATGATGCGCCCGCGTGAAGACAGCGGGTAGCCCCGCAGAAACGATCGTGCAGTTGCGCCGCGTCCGCCGGCACTCGCGCGGCCTTCCACACGCGATGCTCCGCAATTCGGCTCTCGTTCCCTCCCGTTCGCAGTTGCCGGACTACCCTCAGGAGATTGGACCATGTTCCGATTCATCATGACGCGCACCGTGCGCACGATCGCGATGGTGATGGTTCCCGCGGTGTGCGCGTTCGCACAGTCCACCGGCCGCATCGTCGGCCGAGTCACGGACGCCCAGGGCGCCGGTGTATCCGGTGCGCAAATCATCGTATCGCCGGCCGGTATCTCGGCGATCTCCGCCGAGGATGGCCGATACACTGCTCGCAGCGTGCCGTCAGGTACTGCGTCGCTGCGCGCGTATCGTTTCGGCTACACGCCGAAGAACGTTGAAGGGGTCGCGGTGACGGCCGGCAAGGATGTGACCGTGAACATCGAGCTCGTGGCGGCAACCGTGCAACTCGGCGGGGTCGTGACGTCCGCATCGCGCCGCGTCGAGAAGATCACCGACGCGCCGGCGACGATCACGCGGCTGGACGAAGCGCAGATCGCGAATAGCATCGGCAACTCGTTCGCCGGGGCACTGAAGGAAGTGAAAGGACTGGAGTTCATCCAGACGGGCATTCTCACGAGCGCCGTGAACGCACGCGGATTCAACTCCTCCTTCAACAACCGCATCCTCCAGGTGGAAGATGGCCGCATCGGCGTGCTTGCCGAGAGCGGGCTTCCGGTCGGTTCGCTGACGACGCTGTCGAAGGTCGATCTCGCCGGTGTGGAAGTGCTCGTCGGCCCTGGCTCGGCGTTGTACGGCCCGGACGCGTCCAATGGCGTGGTGACGTTGCAGACGAAGGACCCCCGCCAGTATCCAGGCTGGACCGTCGAGCTGGATGGCGGGTCGCGCAGCTTCTACGATGCGCAAGCGCGTTATGCCGCGAACAAGGGCCATTTTGGCTACAAGGTAGCGGGTGAATATGTCGCCGTGAATGAGTTCGCGAACGCCGTGTTCTACCCGGCGGTCGTCGCAGGCGCAGCTCCGATTCCCGAGAAGGATGCGAACTGGCGGAACGACATCATCCGTGGCAGCGGCATGCTGGCGTACTATCTGAACAACGGAAGCCGACTGATGGCGACGGTGGGCGCATCGAAGTTGAACGGCATTGGCGGAACCAACGTCGGACGTAACCAGCTCCAGAACTACGGGTATCGCGACTACCAGATCCAGTACACGGGCTCGCGCCTGTTCGCGCAGGCTTACATGTCGAACTCAGTTGCCGGGACGACCTTCCAACTCAATGGTCTCGCGCAGAACTCAGTGCGCTTTCCGACGATCAGCTACGACTCCGTAAAGTCGCTGTCGGCCTTTCCCGGCGACGGTCGCCTCCAGGCGGCAGAGGTGCAGAACAACTTCTCGATCGGGATGCTGACGTCGACGGGCATCTCGGCGATCGACAACACGCACTTCACGTACGGTGGCCAGGTGCGCCGCGACCGCGTGAGCTCGTACGGCCACTGGCTCAGCGACCGCGCGACCGGCAC
>JBDTXZ010000164.1:0-6988 GCA_040005935.1 bacterium
GCTGCCCGTGCCCGGCGAGGGTACCATCGGTGCGCTGCTTCTCGACACGCCGCCCCGGACAATGGCCGCGTGGACCGACCGCACCATGTTCGACTGGTCGCGCTGGGGGCTTGGAAATCACCTGTGGGTAGGTGGCGTCACATGGGACCCCGAAGGATTTCTCTCCACCGTTCCCGCCATCTGCACCGCGATGCTCGGCAACCTCGCCGGCCGATGGATTGCGCAGCGCAGGGCACTCACGGAACGACTGTCCGGACTCTTCGCGGCCGGCGCGCTCGGCATGATGGCCGGCCTGATGTGGCACTGGGTATTTCCGATCAACAAGAGCCTGTGGACGAGCTCATATGTCGTCTTTACGGCGGGTCTTGCGTGTGTCTCGCTCGCGACCGTCATGTGGCTCGTTGATTTTCACAAGGTGCGCGGCTGGACGAAGTTCTTCGTCGTCTATGGATTGAATCCGATGATGGCGTTCGTGGGTTCGGGGGTGATGGCGCGGTGTATCTATTCGATCTTCAAGGTGATGAAGGACGGAAAGCGCATTTCGCTCGAGGCGTGGATCTACGAATCGTTCTTTACGCCGTGGCTGTCGCCGATCAATGCGTCACTGGCGTTTGCCATCACTTTCGTGCTGTTCTGGTACGCCATTCTCTACTACATGTACAAGCGGGATATCATCTTCAAGGTGTGAGGTTGGTCGTCAGGCGTGCAGCAAAGGACCTGCTTTGGTGTATCTCGAGAGCAGGGCGAGCCAACCGGCGACCCGCGACGCCACCTTGTCATCCCGCACGAGCGACCGCTGGTGTCGGGATCCCCGATACGTCGCGCGTGGCCGGCCTCACAGCGCCGCGATGGTAGATCCCGACACTCGCGTCGCCTGTGCGGGATGACAGGATGGAGTTGGTGAGATAACGGGTTGATATCACCTGTCCTTCGCCGCACTCGGGAACGGCATGCTCACAACATTTTCCCATCGTGCCGAAACTGGAACGCGAGTTGCCCTTTTGTACTCAATGATCAAGTCAATTCTCGATTCAGCCGCGCTTCGCGCTGTGGCCCGGACAATGGTCGCCGGCGTTCTTCTGCTTTCCGCAGCGGTCCCCCACGCGTTTGCATCAACTGCGTCCGTTTCGTCCATGGCTCCGCAGTCAACTGCGAGGAGCGCGAAGCCGGCTGCCAGAAAGCCGGTGCGCAGGAAGGTCGTTCGTCGTCCGGCGGCCCCGCCGCGCACATCCTGGACGTCGCCGCGGGGGACTCCCGCCCTCACCGCCGACATCGACAACATGCTCAGCACGCGAGTGAGGGGCGGCAAATTCGGCGTGATGATCGTGTCGCTCACGCGCGGCGACACGCTCTTTTCGCAGAACGCTGGCGAGATGATGCAGCCGGCGTCCACGATGAAGCTCTTCTCGACCGCTGTGGCGCTCGATCGCTTTGGGCCTGAGCACACCTTCTCCACTGACGTGCTGCGCGATGGCACGATGGGCGCCGACGGTGTCGTGCAGGGCAATCTCTATCTTCGTGCGGATGGCGACCCGTCGATGTCCGCGCGGTTTTTCAAGGACCCGAATCTTCCAATGGCCACGCTCGCGCGCTCGGTGGCGGCAGCTGGCGTAAAGAAGGTAACGGGTGATCTCGTATTCGACGCGAGCGCATTTGACGACCGCAAAATTCCCGAGGGCTGGAAGACCAAGTACCTCGGTGCGGCATACGCAGCGAAGGTGTCTGCGCTCTCACTCAACGAAAATCTCGTCTGGATCGTCGTGAGTCCGGCCGGCAGCGTCGCGCAGGTGACGCTCGAACCAGTGACGACAACGATTCCAGTGCGCAGCAACGTGCGGCTCGTCCAAGGACGCGGTGGCCGCATCAGCGCTCGGCGAGCAGCGGACGGCGGCATCGACGTCGGCGGGTCGATTGGATCGCAGAGCAGGCCGCTGCGCTACTCGCTCGTCGTGGATGATCCCGCGCGGTTCACCGCTGGCGCACTCCAGGGCGCGTTGCAGAACGTTGGCGTCACCGTGGATGGAACCGTGCGGGCGGCCCGGACACCGACGACCGCAACGAAGGTCGCGAGCTTCGCGTCGCCGCCGCTGTCGCAGATCGTTTCAGAGATGAATCGCGAGAGCATCAACATCGTGGCCGAGTTGTTGTTCCGTGATGCCGGGCGTGCGGTTGCGCCGGATGGCATGAGCTCCGCCGATGTTGGGCTCACCAACCTTCGCGACTTCCTCAGCAAGAAGGTCGGTGCGGATCCACAGGGCGTCCGGGTGTACGATGGCTCGGGCCTGTCGACGCTCGACTACCTCACGCCGCGCACGATGATTCAACTGCTCAGCTACGCGCACCGTGGTCCATGGTCGTCCGCATTTCACGGCTCATTGCCAGTTGCCGGCGAATCGGAGCTCTTGCGTCGCCGGATGCGTGGAACACCTGCCGAGGGTAACCTGCACGCGAAAACCGGCACGACAGACACGGTGATCGGGCTCGGCGGCTTCGTCACCGCGAAGGACGGCGAGATCGTCGCCTTCTCGTTCCTCTATAACGGGAACGATCGCTGGAATGCGAAGGCTACTATGGATGCAATGGGAGCAACGTTAGCGAACTTCGTTCGCTAACTGCTGCTCCCACTGCGTGAAACCGTTCACATTGCAGTTTCTCGGACATCCATGCCGCGTTTACGCAGCTCGGCGATATATGCTTCGGCGGGCATGCATTCGTCTGGCGTCCACACGCCTGGCGGCGTGACCTGACCGCGCACCTGCATCTGCCCTGTGATCGATAGCGAGTAGCCGGTCGTCCGCATCATCGCGCTGATGCCGTGCGCCTCGTCGTAGCGATCGATCAAGTCGAACTGGCGCATTGCCGGATTGCCATCCTTTGTTCCGCCAACCGTCACGCGCAGCGCAAGCAGATCCTTGCCTTCCGGCTTCGTGAGCTTTGGACCGACGACGCTGACGAACACATCGCGCGGAATGACCTTTACGCCCTTTACGTCCACCGGCTCCAGATCCAGGAGTCCCAGCTCGCGAATCGTCTTCATCATCGCGGCGTGGCCAGGATAGCGGAGCGTCTTGTACTCCATCGACGGAATCTTGCCCTCATAGCGGAACGCCATCGTCGACAACCCGCCGGCCGTATGAAACGCTTCGAGTCCGCCAACAGGCGCGGGAAAGTCCACCGTCTCCAGCTCGGACAGCGCGCTGACGTGCACGCGCTTACCGTCGCGCACGACCCACGACAGCGTCGTGTAATAGTCGAGCACTCCCTCGAGCGAATAGACGATCTGGTAGTTCAGCGGCGGCATGGGATTCTGCGGCAGTCCGCCGACGAAAATGCGCACTGAGTCCACGCTGTCGAGCTGCGTGATCCCATATTGCGCGAGGATGTTCACCATGCCCGGCGCAACTCCGCAATCCGGCACCACCGTCACGCCTTTCGCGACCGCCTTGTCAGCCAGCTCCTTTTGCTGAAAGACAATCTCGGTATTGCCACCGAGGTCGCAAAAATGCACGCCGGCTTCGACCGCGCACTCGGCAAGTTGGAGATTGAAGTAATACGGAATCGCACTCATCACCGCGTCCGACTCACGCATCAACGCCAGCACGGCCTCGCGGTCGCGGACGTCGAGCGGCGTCGGGATGAGGCGCGGTCCAGAGAGCGGCTTGAGGAAGGACGGCAAATGGTCGAAGCGCAGGTCGGCCAGCCGCACCTGGGTGACTTCGGGATTCTGCAGCAGATCATAGGCACACGCCGAACCCTGGAGCCCGGCGCCGAGGACGAGCATTCGCATCAATTTGTCTCCATTGCGGACGAACAAGCACAGCGGGTAAATGTAACCGAGGCGGCGCTTTATTTGTCGTCGTGCACGATCCTCGCACTGCTTCTCCCCTCATGACGACCACCAACAACGACTCCGCCGCGCCTGTCGATTGGCGCACCCACTTGATCGACGACGACGAAGGCATCGCGCAGCTGATCGCCCGCACCCACCGGGTTGCCGTGCTTGGCATCAAGACCGCACAGGAATCCATGCAGCCGGCGTACTATGTGCCGGCGTACGCGAAGAAGGCTGGCCTGCAGGTGGTGCCCGTTCCTGTCTACTATCCCGACACCGTCGAGATTCTTGGCGAAACGGTCTATCGCGCGGTGGCCGACATCCCGACTCCGGTAGATATGGTGAACGTCTTTCGTCGCCCGAAGGACATTCCGGCGCATGTGGACGACATACTCAAGGCGAAGCCATCGTCGGTGTGGTTCCAACTCGGCATCCGTAACGACGCGGCCGCTGAGCGTTTCGCGAAGGCGGGCATCGATGTAGTGCAGGACCGCTGCCTTCTGGTCGAGTTGCAGAACGTGGGGCGATAGTTGCCAATCGTGCAGATCCTTCGACTCGCTTCGCTCGCGCAGGATGACAGGGTCACCGAACGACGAGTAGTCCGTGTGGCAGGTCCAGTTGCCACCAACTGGTCGCCAACTCACGTATAGCGTCCGCGAGCGGAAGCACGCGTTGGTCACCCACGAGCACTCGGACTCCGAGCTCGGTGCGCAACACCTGATAGCGACGGCCTGTGGTGGAGAGCGCTGATCGCGTATTGGCGTGCAGTGTGATGTCACCCGTGCGGACGTTCATCGACGGTGCGAGTGCCTCGAAGACCTCGATGCCTATCGGCCGGTTCTTCGCATTGATGCTGTCGAGGCCGATTTGCCAATCGACCACGTCGTGCCATGAGACCTCACTCACGCCACTTTGCGCCGCCTGCGGCCGGCCGCTCGCATCGGTGCGCGGAAGGGCAACCTGAAACAACGCTCGTTGGTCATTCGGTGCGCGAGCGCTGAGTGTGGTATCGCGCTTGAACGTTGCTGCTTCGTCGCGCCATTGGATGATGGCGCTGAGCGGCGTGACGAGTTCCCGAGTGACGCTCTTGTCGAGGCCGAACTTGCGTGCTTCCGCGATGAGCACCAGGCCCGGACGCACTGCACCTTTCATCGCGATGAAGCGGCCCAGTGCCGCTCGCGCAACCGGATCGCGCGGCGCTCGCTCGGACTGCTGATAATACGCCGCCTCGGCCTCCATCCATCGCCCATCGGCGAGCAGCGTGTCAGCGCGCGTTGGCGGAAGCGGCGCGCTCGACTGCGCACGCGCGACATGTGCCGAGCACATGACCGACATGGCGAGAACAACAGCAGCACACCTGGGCACGCGAACTCTCACAGCCGTGTGATGCGCGCGAGCAACCGCTCGTCCGGATCGAACGTGAGTGAGCGCGGGCGTGTGGGATAGCGCGCATGCAGCGCGACGGTGATGCGCGACTCCGCGGGAACATGCACCATCACCACAGTCCTCGCGCCAGCCGCATCCGTTATCACCGTGGGCACGTTCAGCTCGAACGCTCCGCGCGGACCTTCCTGCAGCACCTTCAGCGACACGCGTTGCTCCGTTGAGTCGTACGCCCATCCGATCGTCAGCTCTGCGACGCCCGGCCGAGTCAGCCATTGGTCGAAGAACTGTCCGAGCGACTGGCCGGACGACTGCTCAAGCTCACGGCGGAGGTCGGTGGTCATCACCGTGCCATGACGGTACCTCGCATAGTACGACTTCAGTCCGCCAAAGAACGCGCTATCGCCAAGCTGTTGATGCAGCATGTAGAGAATGTACCCACCCTTCTGGTAGCTGTTCGTGTTCAACAGCGCGAGATAATTTTTTTGCGTCGTGTCGAGCACGGGACGCTCGGCAACTACCTTATCCGCGAGAATCTGGCCACGGATGGCCGCCATCTCCGTACGGAACGCAGTATCGCCCCGAATGAACTGCGTCCAGAGTGCGGCGAAGTACGTCGCGAACCCCTCGGACAGCCAGACGTGTCCCCACTCGCGCTCCGTGACGGCGTCGCCAAACCACTGGTGCGCGGTCTCGTGCGCGATGATGCCATCCTTGAGCGTGCGATTCGCGAAGAGCTTGTCGTCGTAGAAAATGGCGCTCGCGTTTTCCATTCCCCCAAATCGCGTGGACGATTGAAGGTGTGCGAGCTTTTCGTAGGGAAATGGTCCGATGAGCCGTTCAAAGAGCGAGACGATCGGACCCGCTGCGGTGAACGGGCCGGGCAGCCAACTCTTCACCTCGGGAAGCACGTACACGAATTGGCGCACGCATTGCCCTTCGTCGCCATAGTGGCAATCTGGCTCGCGAATGTCGTACTTCTCGAGCGGGCCAGCGGCGATGACCATGAGATACGTTGCGATCGGACGCGATTCGCGCCACCGCGTTTCGGTCATCCGCTTTCCTTTCACGACGACTTGGCGCGTCGACACGAGCAAACCATTCGCGACGACTGTTCGTGTCACGGGCGCGACGACCTTCCACGAGACCGTCGCCTTGTCGCTCGGATGATCGACGGTGGGTAGCCACTGGCGCGCGCGATCCGGCCAGTTGTCCCCAAACCATGTCCAGCGGCCTTTCGCATCCTTTCGCACGACGAGGCCATCAGTGACGAAGCCGTCATAGACCACGCGCACTCGGACGCTGTCGGCAGCGCCGTCGAGGGGAATGTCGATCTTGCCGCCGGTATGCGAGGCGGCCACCACACGGCCGTCGACCTCGACGCTTCTTACAGCGAGTGCGTCGATGAGATCCAGCTGAAGGCGAGCGACCGTTGCGGCCTTGCGCAGCGTCAACGCGAGGTCGCCGCGAAGGAACGCGCCGGTGTCGGGCAGCTCGAGCGCGATGTCGTAATCCAGGACGTCGATGCCGCGTTGGTACGTCGGCGGCGCGGGCACGCCCTTCGGCATGGCCTGCGCCACAGCAACGGTGGAGAACAGCGTGAGCAGTGCAACAGAGCGGAGGATCATGACGACACGGTCAGGATTTTAGACAGACAAGTGCAGGTCCTTCGCTGCGCTCAGGACGACAAAATAAAGTGCAGATCCTTCGACTCGCTACGCTCGCTCAGGATGACAAGAATCAATGCGACACGCGATAGATCGCGCCCAACGC
>JBDTXZ010000165.1:0-6972 GCA_040005935.1 bacterium
GGACACGATCGGCCTTCTGCGCCACAAATTCGTGCTCGATGTCTGCGACGTACCGATCGACGTCCTTGGGCAGCGCCCTCACCGGGATGCGCACCAGGCCCAGCCCGGAGAACAGGAACAGCACAAGCAGCGTGGCGAGCGCGGAGCGTGTCCATCCAATCGCCGTGGACGTCTGCGGGCCTCCGCGCGGCCACACCGCAATGAGCGCTGCAGCGAACCAGACGCCGGCAAGCACCGAGCCTGGCCCCATATGGTTCAGCATCCAACCAATGCCGCTCGTGTAGGCCTCCTGCGCCAAGAGCAGCATGGCAACCACCCACAGGCCCGCCACGCGGCGACCCTGACGTGCAATCAGGACCATTCCGCCGGCGATACCCACCGCAAAGTAGGTCCACGCGGTGAGCGCATGCAGCATGCTGCGCAGAATCGAGAACGGATGGTCTTTCAGGTCGGCGATGATCCAGTAGTAGAAGTCGACGCCCCACACCATCCGGCCGATGCCGTACCCCAGCGCGGTAAGCGCCAAGGCGCTGGCCCCGTAGGTGAATGTGCGCCGGAACGAACGAGGTTCATCGAACACCAGCAGATAGCCCCCAACCAGCCCTGCCCACACCGCGAGCGACTGCTTGACGTAAAAACCCACAGCAGGGACGAACGCCAGCGCGACAAGAAAGGCGATCCGCCGCGTTGACGCGTATCGCACGAGCAGGTCGTACGCGACGACACAGACGAGCAGTCCAAGCCCGTCATTGTGCAGCTCGTGCGCGAACGGGTTCGTCAGCGCGTTCGTCGTGCAGAGGAAAAGAAACGGCGCGAGGAACGCACCCCACCACGGCGAAGGTCCCGCCGTACGACCCGGCCGAGCCACCGAGAGCAGGCGCAGCGTGGTGGAGGATGCGACCATCGCCGCAACCGCGGCATACACCAATTGGATGACGCGGTACGCGGGTATCGACGTCGCAAAACCGGTCAGGCGTGCGATCGCGTATGTCAGTAGTTGCGACCCTGGCGGATAAAAGAACGACTCGAGGTTCGCAGGCGCCGAATACAGCGGGTAGCCGATGCGAAACTTGAGGATGTCGTTGACGAAGGGGCCTTCCGACCAGATCAGCGTATCGGCGTGCAGCAGCACGGCCGAACTGGCCCAGTAGAGATAGATCCCGGCAAGCGCGACCACCGCCGAACTCAAGAGCGCGAGGCTGACGGCACTTGGTGAGGCGTGGCGTCGCCGTGTTGCCAGCACGGCCGCAGGCGCGACCGCAACCAGCAGGGCGAGCAGCACTGCCACGCGCGCCACCGCGCGTTCCGGATTGCCTGGTGAAGTCGAGTGCACCGCCGCGATCACGAGCGCCACGGGGAGGGCGGCGAACAGGGCCGCCACGCCGATCAGTAGCGTCCTGGGTCTGCGGGAAGGTGCTTTGGGTCTCGTGCCATACTCCGCCGTCTCGAACGTGTCGCCAAAACTCATGCGGCGTTGCGTTTTGGTGGAGTGGGCATCGCTGGGGGTGGAGCCGGCGTGGAATGGCGCATTACGGTGGAAAGACGATTCATACCGCGAAAATGTACGTTTTGCACCGTGGGTGATAGGGGCGCGCGCTGCGGCGTCGCTGCGCAAATGCCATATTGCCTTGCCCTCCCAGTGACCATTGCATCGCCACCATGCGAACAGGCTGCAATTCGTGACGTCGACGCACATTCCAGGATCCTCACCGGCCTCAAATGCGCCGAGAAGCGCGCAATTTGATCAAGTCGTCTGGCTGCTCATCGCTCTTGGCATTGCGCTCCGCGTATGGCAGGTCGCCGGAGGCGCCTCCCTGTGGCTCGATGAGATCGCGCTCGCGCAGAACATCGTCGAGCGCGGGTATGCAGCGCTCCTGACGCCGCTCGCCCATGCGCAGGTTGCGCCTCCGGGATTTCTGCTTGCGGAGCGATTCTTCTGGTCGCTGTTCCATTCGGATGTGTCGTTGCGAATCGTGCCGCTCGCCGGTTCAATCGCGTCGCTGTTTTTCATGCGCGCGGTAGCCCGACGCGCATTGAATGGAATCGCGGTGCCACTGGCCGTCGGCGCGCTCGCTGTTGGTTTGCCGCACATCGTGTTCGCCGGGCAGGTGAAGCAGTACTCCACCGATGTCACCTTCGCGCTCGCGCTCGTGTTCCTTGTCGCGCGATTGTTCGATTCCGCGGAGCCTCCGATCTCGCGCTACGTGCTCGCTGGTGTGACGGGCTTTGTCGCCGTGTGGTTTTCGAATCCGGCCGTCCTCGTGGTGACTGGACTTGGCGCGGCGCTCGCGTTGCTCGCCCTGCAGGGCAAGATCACCAACCGCGGCCGTGTCATCGGCTGTGTGCTGCTTCCCTGGATCATCGGCGCCGGCGCTGCGAGCCTGATCGCCATGGTCACCGTATCGCCAGCGACCATGGCGTTCATGAAGGAGTACTGGGACAACGCCTTCGCGCCCATGCCGCCGCGATCGCTGCACGAACTCCTCTGGCCATGGCAGGCGTTGACCGGACTGTTCGGCATGCCGTGGGGATTTCGGTACCCGCTCGCGCCGGTCTTCGTGGGTCTTGCCCTCGTTGGCTTTGTTCTGCTGTGGCGCACCCGTCGCGACCTCACGATACTCGTGCTTGGTCCGATTTTTGTGACGTTTGCCGTCGCGGCGGTACGAGTGTACCCCTTCGAGGGGCGCCTCGTTCTCTATCTCACGCCATTCCTGTTACTCGCCGTCGCCGCGGCGGCCACCGGGCTGGCCACCTGGATCGGAGCGCGCGTTCCCTATGTAGGCGCCGCGGTCGTGTTGCTCGTTGCGCTTGCGAGTATCGAACCCGTAATCGAGAACCGCCCGACATATCGGCTTCAGGAAATGCGCGGTCTGCTCGACTGGGTGTCGACGCAGCGCCGCCCTGGCGACGTGGTGTTCGCCTGGTATCGCGCCGCGCCGAACGTGAGTTGGTATCGCGAGCGAACGGGGATCGCCGCCACCGATATCGTCGAGGGCGGATGCTGGCTCACGGAGCCGCGCAACTTTCTGCGCGACCTCGACAAGGTGCGAGGACGCCCGCGTGTGTGGATCGTGATCACGGGCGCCAGCCTTCCCGAAGGGAAGCTGCTGCTCTCGTACGCCGGACAGATCGGCGTTCAAGGCGAGGGAAAGTCGATGCCCACGTCCTTCCCGCGCTATCACGTCGACGCATGGCTGTACGACTTCAGCGATGCAACGCGCCTCGCCAGTGCGTCGGCGGAGACATTTCCAGTCAACCTTCCGCGTCCCGCGACGACGGAAGTGATGGCTTGCTCGACCTTTTTCGGGGGGCGGTAGGCTGCGGAATTGTCGAACGTAGCGAACGCGCCACCCCTTTTTGTTGTGATGGGTGCGACGCTTTCGAGCGATAGCGGAAGGCCGCTATCCAGGTTCGCTACGTTCGCGGATGGGGTTAGGGGACCGCGTTTTGGTGTGTGCGGCGGGAAATGAGCAACCCAGGATTAGCCTCATCGAGCGCGGCCACGATCTTCGCGCCGGCCGGGGTCTTGGCAAGATCGTTCAGCTCGGTCGGGTCGACGGTCAGGTCGAAGAGCTTGCTGAGTGTGCCCGGGCCTCGGATGAGGTGGTAGTTGCCGACCGCGATTGATGTCAGACGCTTTGGCCGCAAGTCCGACAGCACCGTGTCCTGCTTGGACAGGGCGCTATCAGCCTGCCAGAATCGCGACAGGCTGTGACCGGGAAACCTCGCGTCTGGCGCAAGGCCTGCGAGGTCGATGACGGTGGAGGCAAGTTCCCTTGGGCTAACCGGCTGCGTGACCCGAACCGCCTTCTCACGGTAGCCCGGCGCATTGATCACTAGCGGCACGTGCACCTCCTGCTCGTACAGCGAGTGTCCGTGCGTGAACAGGCCGCGATGCTCCCCGAATTGCTCGCCGTGATCGGATGTCACGATGACCGCGGTGTTCTCGAGGAGACCTCGCTGCTTAAGGGAGTCGAGCAACAAGCCAAGTCGATTGTCGAGGTAGGCAATGCCGCCGTCGTAGGCATCTTTCTCAGCCCGGCTCTCGACCTCGCTCATCTCCAGGCGGTCCTCCCGCTCACCGAAGCGAAGCACGTGATGATTCGCTCGCCACAACTGGCGCGACGCCTGCGGCCCGAACCGGGACCGCCAAGGTTCCGGTGGCAAGTACGGCTGGTGAGCGTCGAAATAGTTGAGAAAAACGAAGAAGGGACGGTTGGGCTTGCCGTCGAGCCAGTGGAGGAATGACGCGGAGATGTCGTCCGCGGAACGGCGGGCAATGATATCGTAACTGCCGATGACCTTGCGCACTCGCGGGCTGGCCATGGCGGCGCGACTGAACGTGGTCGCGAGGAGCAACTCCGAGGGCGACACCACGTAGTCCTCGTAGTGCCCGAAGCCGCGATTGAGTCCATTCTCGACATTGCAGTAGAAGCCATTGGCGCAGAAGCCCGCCGTCGCAAATCCGCCAGCGCTGAGGCGTTCGGCGATCGTCGGAAACTCATCGTCCAATGGTACGGTGAAACTCGTCGCGAGGTCGAACACAAATCGCCCCGTAAACATGCTCGCGTGCGAGGGCAGGGTCCACGGTGCCGGGGCAAACGCCCAATCGAATGTCACGCCGTTTGCCGCGAGTCGTTCGAGGCTCGGCGATGTTGGGCGCGCGAAACCGTAGAGGCTCAACTCCGAGGCCCGCACGGTGTCCCAGATGATGAGCAGCACATTTCGCGCACCCGGTTTTGCTGGCGGCAGGGCCGCGAGTGCACGGCGCTCATTCGTAATGTGCCACGCGCCGAGTCCAGCGCCCGCGAGGACGAAGAGGGCGAGCAGGGTCGCAAGGGTGCGACGCGCGACACCCATGGTGCGCGAGGAACTGTCCGCGATCGTTGTGATTCGCACGGCGACGCCGACTGCCAGTAACAGTTGTGCGGCCGCATACCAACGCGGAAGTGTGAGAACGATGGCGTAAGCGGCTGCAAACGCGCATCCGAAGATGCCGATGCGCCGCGCACTTGCCGAGCGTAACGCGCGGCCAAGCAGGACATACGCGGCTCCGATCACGACAAGCGCTACCGCCACGCGCACGGCGAGGGAGTCCACTGGCAAGCCGACGATCGGCGCTACTCCGCAGCCGCAGGCAAGAAGGAACACCGCAACGCGAAGCGTCGACTCGCGCCGCGTAGCCGCCGTCAGGAGGACAAGCGCCGCCCCAATCAGGAAGAAGCACACCAGGTCGTTCAGCGGTGTCATCCACACCACATTCGAGCTCAGTCGCAGCGTCTCATGGAGGGCAAATTTCCGCACGCCCAGCAACGCCAGTTCACCAACGGCGGCCACGAGGCCGCTGCACGCAGCCAGGATGAACAGGTCACCAGTGGCAATCGATTCCTGAGACGAACGCATCACACCTCATAGGCTCGGGTCATAAAGCAATCAAATCCCAGCAACCGGCGTCGAATCAACATATTAGCGACGCATACGCTCACGAAAGAGGGACATGCGTCGCGCCACGCGTGCCATCCAGATCACGTTGGAACTGATGCGCAGCCTGCTGTGAAGGAAGGCCTTCCTGACTGCGACCAGCGCGAGC
This sequence comes from bacterium, assembly GCA_040005935.1. Classification (GTDB taxonomy): domain Bacteria; phylum Gemmatimonadota; class Gemmatimonadetes; order Gemmatimonadales; family Gemmatimonadaceae; genus AG11. Next base: position 5,591 of record JBDTXZ010000165.1, read on the forward strand.
CCCCCACTGCTGCACCGATCCCCGAGCACACGGCGAGCGAGAGAAGATCACCTCACGCGATAGATTCCGACGAAGACCGCATCACACCTCGAGAAAAGTCCTTGTGAGCACACGTGCTTCGCGACATAATCGAAGACGAAGTTCAATCGGAGAAGGTCATGCCACCAGTGACGCATGAGTAGTGTGCACGCACGTACGCTGCTTCCAGAACGCAATCTCGATATCCTGCGGTCCTTTGCGGTGCTGTTGGTGCTCGCGGACCACGCGCTGGTCTTCGTGGGACTCGGCAAAGGCTGGGCGCCGTGGCTTGGTGGCATCGGCGTTCAGGCATTCTTCGTCCACACCTCGCTGGTGCTCATGGCCTCGCTCGAGCGGGACGGTGCTCCAGCACGCCGCGCGTGGGTGTGGCGCTTCTATGTGCGTCGCGCGCTTCGCATCTATCCGCTCGCATGCGTCGTCGTTGCAATCGTCATGCTGATGCACTTTCCTCCAGCCGGCGCGCGATCCACCTACCAACCGATTTCGCTGTCCACGGCGCTCGCGAACTTTGCCCTGGTGCAGAATCTCGTCGGACGAGAGTCGGTGCTGGCCGTGCTCTGGACGCTCCCGCTGGAGCTCCAGATGTACGCGGCGTTGCCGCTCTGTTACCTGATAGCGCGGCGCGAGAAGCGCGAATGGATGTTGGCACTCGTGGCGGTCGGTCTTGCGGTTGCGGCGCTGTACGCCTGGGGTATCCAGCCATCGCATCGAATACCCAGCATGTGGCGGTTCAATGTGCTCCGCTATGTCCCGAGCTTCCTGATGGGGGTGTTCGCATACTTTGCGTTGCGACGGAGGTCGGCCAGTGCGGGCGCGCTTCCCGCCTGGATGTGGTTGCCGACACTTCTCGTTGTGCTTCTGCTGTACCTCCTCACGCGAACGGTGTCGGACGGATGGTGGCCCGTGAACGTCGTGCTCTGCGCCGTAATTGCCTTTGCCATCCCGAGGGTGCGCGAGGCAGGGGATACGGCGTTTGCGCGCGGCGCGCACGTGCTCGCGACGTATTCGTATGGCGTCTACCTCTTTCATCTTCCTGCGCTGCACGTCGGCTTCACGATGCTGCCGGGTAAACCGATGGCAGTGCAGGTGGCGGTCGCAACGGCGGTGTTGGCCGCGTGTTGCTTCGTTGGCCACCACGCGATCGAGAAGCCGGGCATCGCACTCGGCCAGCGAATTCTGGGACTCAAGGGAAAGGCCGCGCCCCTGGAGTCGACAGCGCCGGCACCCTGACGCTGTCGTCGTGAGCGGAGCGATGGACCTGCGAATGCAACGGGTGGACGCAACGCTCTCGTGATATGTCATCCCGCATGAGCGGAGCGAATGTCGGGATCTGCTATTCGTCC
>JBDTXZ010000166.1:0-6960 GCA_040005935.1 bacterium
CAACTGCGTTGTCGCGGATTACGCCAAACTATCCGGACAAATCACATGCAGTATCCGCGCTCTTCCGCGAAATCCGTGATAAGGCTGTTGTAGTTGGCTGTTGGAGGTTGCTGTTGCACTAGGCTAGCCCGTCGCTGTAGCGGATATCGGACCTGCCCTGCCCGCCGCGAAAATACAAGCTACGGAAAAACCAGTTGACAATTAAATCCGCTGGCCTTATGCTACTGGAGAACCCGTAGACGAGGCCGTGAATGTCCGATATCTACTTCCCACCCCGCGAGCTCGAAGTCATGAGCATCCTCTGGCGACTCGGCTCGGCCACGGTGGCCGAAGTGCGCGAGGCGCTCGACGAAGAGCTCGCGTACACCTCCGTGCTCTCCGCGCTCCAGACGCTGGAGGAAAAGGGCTTCGTTCGACATGAAGCCCACGGTCGAGCGTACAAGTATCACGCTGTGGTTGGCGCCGAGCGTGCCGGTGGCAGCGCGATCGAGCGGATCAAGGATGCGATCTTTCACGGGTCCTCGGAGCGCATGTTCGCGCAATTTGTCTCCGACAAGAAGCTGAGCCGCGAAGAGCTCGAGCGCATGCGCGGCCTGTTGGCTGAGCGTCTGGAGGAAGAGCCATGAGCATCGCGTGGATGCTCTATGTGCTGCTCGTCGGCACACTGTTGGCCTGCGCAGCGCTGGCGGTTGACGGAATACTCCGTCGAACGTCTTTGCCGACGCGGTGGGTGTGGGTAAGCGCGCTGATTGGCATCGTCGGCTTTGCACTGGTGGCGCCAACCAATGAACCGGTGCGCGATGTCTTGATTCCGACAGCAGTGTACGCCACACCAGTCGCGACAGTAGCGACGCCAACCGCCTTGGCGGCGGTGCTGCAGAAGGCGCTCGACGTCGTCAGCTACTCGGGTACGAAGCTGATTGCTGTCGCGAATACGCGGCTATCCGAATCAGCTGCGCTGTGGTTGGCAATCGTCTGGGTCACGATGAGTGGTGTGATGCTGGGCGTACTCGTCGTTGTGAATCGTCGCGTCGCAAGAGAGCGCCACGCGTGGCCGCTTGCTGAGGTTTTCGACACGCCGGTGCGCATTACGCCGACGGTTGGTCCGGCTGTCATCGGTCTTGCGACTCCGGAGATTGTGGTGCCGCGCTGGTTGTTTGAACGCAGCGACGACGAGCAGCGACTCGTGATTGTGCACGAGCGTGAACACGTCGCTGCGCGAGATCAGCTCTTGCCCGTCGGTGGACTCATCGTCGCGGCGCTGCTGCCGTGGCATCCGGCCGTCTGGTGGGCGTTGTCGCGACTACGCCTGGCCATTGAACTCGATTGCGATGCACGCGTGTTGAACCGCGGAGTTGCCGCTCGCCCGTACGGAACGCTGTTGATCGACATCGCCGGCCAGTGCGCCGGACACCGCGCCGGCGCGCTTGCGCTCGCGGACAGGCCCTCACACCTCGAACGGAGACTCCTCGCCATGAAGCAGACTCGCACGCGGTTCGCACTCGTTCGCACCGGCACGCTCGCCACGCTCGCAGGGCTATCGATCCTCATGGCGTGTGAGGCGCGACTGCCAACGTCGGCAGAGGTGGACAAGATGGATGTCGCGAGCGCTGAGAAGTCGATGGTGCAGTCAAAGCTGCTCGCTGAAAAGGAGGCAGGGAACGTCGCCTATTCGGTAGACGGCAAGACCGTGACAGCGGAACAGGCGCACGCCATTGCCGCGGAGCGCATTTCAACCATCAATGTGTCGAAAGGCACGCTCATGAATACGAAGGACAGTGGGAAAGTCCTCTCGCACGTGTACATCACGACTGCGGACGGCTTGAGCAAGGGCGAGTCAGAGAAAGTCGCGCAAATGCGGGACCAGCGATTGGTACGCACGAGCCAGGCGGTGGTAGAAAAGAACGGAAAGGCTTTCGACGGTATTGTGTTCATTGACGGCGTGCGAGCGTCGGAGGGTGCACTCGCAAAGATCTCTCCGAATGACATCGAGTCGGTCGAAGTGGTCAAGGGCGCCGCGGCCGCAAAACTCTCGAACGATCCCGCAGCGGTGAATGGCGTGATCACGATCCTGACCAAGCGCGGCAAGCACTAACACTTGTTGTTGCGCCACCACTGAAGGTGCAGGTCCTTCGACTCGCTGCGCTCGCTCAGGATGACAATCTCATTTTGTCGTCCTGAGCGCAGCGAAGGACCTGCACTTCCTGCATCGTCTTAGATCTTTTCGCGCGTCTCGAGCGACGAAAACTGCAGCACGTTCTCGACGAGGCCCAGCAGGTGCTGCTGGCTGCTCAGAATGCCGCGAAGGTCTTCCCGCTGTTCCGCTGTTGCCGCGTCGACCAGCCCCACTTCGAGGCGTGAGGTATGCTCGGCGATTTGAATGAGCGGAATCCGCAGCTCATGTGAAATCGCCGCGAGCATCTCTGACTTGGCCCGGTTGGCCGCCTCCGCGAGGACACGCGCGTCATGCTCCCTGGATTCTCCCGCACGGAGTTCGCCGACGTCGCGAAAGCTCAACACAGTTCCGACGACCTCGCCGCGCTCGATGATCGGCGTCAACGTGGAATCCACGCAGATGGGTTGGCCGTCGCTGCGCCAGTAGGTGTCGCTGGTTTCGCTATGCGTCCTGCCTTCCTGAAGCGCACGATAGTTCGGACAATCCCTCTCGGGGTATCGCGTTCCGTCCAGACGCGAATGATGGACGAGCGCGTGCAAGTCGTGACCGACGAGATCCTCCGCCGAATAACCGAGCAGTTCTTCCGCCGCCGGGTTCGCATACGTCGTGACGCCATTCCGATCCGAGGCGAGTACGGCTTCGCCGAGCGATTCCAGTAAACGTTCTGCTTGCTGTTCGACCGCCGATACCTGGGCACGAATGCGCATACGAGCAGCGATCAGCTCGGACACTCCGGCCGCGATGTCCGTCAGCGACGTCAGGTCGTCCGCCGTCCATTCGCGGGCGACGTGATCGACTACGCAGACCGTGCCCACGATCGGACGGTCGCCCGAGCCGTGTGCGGGCGCATGAATCGGCGCGGAGAGATAGGCACCGATATCGAGCTCGCGCGTGGCGTGGCTGTTCTTCACCAACGGGTGTTCGCGCGCATCATCGATTTGTAACAGCTCTTTGCTCCACACCACGTACTTGCAGAACGAATGTCCGACGTGCCGACGAGTCTCCCACTGCTCGGCGTCATTTTCGCCTTGGGTGTACGCGGCGATGGGCACGAGCAACTTGTCCGTCAATACGTTGATTTGCGCGATTGGCGTGCGCAATGCTTTCGCCGCCAGGCGGACCGCGCGATTCAATGGCGGAATCTCGTGTGCGCTCTCGAGCAACCCTGCGCGTTCTATTGCGAGGAGGCGCACTTTGGTCCTGAGTGAGCGCTTGATCCTGTCGCGGTTCAGGTCTCGATCGTCGGACGTGAGGTCGATGGGAGAGATCACATTGGGAGCGGGTCAGCGCAGCATGGCTTTTGCGATCGTGTTCAGTTGCATGTTGCTGGTGCCTTCATAGATCGCGCCAATCTTCGCGTCGCGGTAGAACTTCTCGGCGGGATAGTCCGTGGTATAGCCGTAGCCGCCGAACAGTTCCAGCGACACCGAGGTCACGCGCTCTGCGACTTGACTGGAAAACAGCTTTGCCATCGCGCCTTCCATGGCGATGTCACGTCCCGCGTCCTTGAGTCGCGCCGCGTTATAGACCATGAGCCGCGCTGCCTCCGTCTCCGTTCGCGCTTGCGCGAGCTGGAACTGAATCCCCTGGAATTCGGAGAGCGACTTGCCGAACTGGTGCCGCTCCTTCACGTACGCGGTTGCGGCGGCGAGTGCACCCTGGCTGACGCCGATCATCTGCGCGCCGATGCCGATGCGTCCCTCGTTGAGCGTCTCGATGGCCACCTTGTATCCCTGACCAACGGGACCGAGCACGTTTTCGGCCGGAACTTCGACGCCGTCCAGTATGAGTTCAGTCGTGCTCGACGCACGAATGCCGAGCTTGTCTTCCTTCTTGCCAACGGAGAAGCCGGCAAAGTCGCGCTCGACGATGAACGCCGTGATGCCCTTGTAGCCCGCTTGCGGATTCGTGTTCGCAAACACGACGTAGATGCCCGCTTCCGCGCCGTTGGTGATCCACATCTTGCGGCCCGTGAGGACCCAGCTGTCGCCGCGCAATTCAGCGCGCGTCGCCATGCCGAATGCGTCCGAGCCCGAACCGGGCTCGCTGAGCGCATACGCGCCAATGGTATCGCTCGTGAGGCGCGGCAAGTACTTCGCCTTGAGTGCATCGCTGCCATAACGCGCGATAGGATAATTGACGAGCGTGTTCTGCACGTCGATGAGGATCGCCGCGGCCGCGTCGATCTTGCTGACTTCCTCGACGGCGAGGGCGACCATGAAGCACGAGCCTCCAGCGCCACCATACTGCTCTGGCACCTCGATGCCCATGAGTCCCATCTCGAAGTACTTCGCGATGAGTGCAGGATCGATTTTTCCCGCTCGTTCCATTGCCCCGACGCGAGGTTTCACCTCTTCAGCGGCGAAGCCAGCCACGGCGTCTCGAAAGAGCTCCTCGTCCTCGGTGAGGATGGTGAGCGGCGGATGCGAGACGACGGCGTCGGTGGTCATGAGTGCGGTCAGGCGGAGACAGAGGAAGCAGAGGCTTCCGGAGCGATGACGCGCGCAACGGGATGGCAGCGGCAAGCGTCACCGCACGCGGTTTCCGAACGCGAGGAGTGCCAACAACGCGTGGCGTCTTCCGTCGTGAGCGAATGCACGACCGGAAGGCCAGCTCGGCCGAGGATGAGCTCAGCGAGTCGTTCGTGGACGCCAAAGGCGTCCGTGACGCGTACCTGGAGATGTGGGTACGCAGCGGATGCGGTCGCGACCAGGCGTGGGATGTCGCCCGTCGAGTGCTTGCCGGGCGAGAGCATGTAGGGAAAACAGATCAGCTCTGTCGCCCCTGCCTCCACGCAGCTGCGCACGCCGGCCTCGATGGACGGCTCAGCGAGCTCCATATGGGCATAACGGGCGATCACGTCTGGTCCGGCGATGGCCTGGACCAGGTTGGTCATGCAGTCCATCATCTCGTTCGCTGCGTCGCGTTTCGAGCCGTGATCGATCAACAGGATTGCCTTCAAAACCGGACTCCTCGGAAGGTCGGACGAGTGAAGTAACCTAGGGCATGGGCCGCGGCATGGTTAGTCGACCACTCGGCGCCGCGAGCACGGTGTATGGCGAGCGGTGCCGCTCGAGGAATCCTGTCTATGGGGCAATGAATGGGTCGACCATCGCGACGCCCGCATTTTCGAAATCGCCACGGTTTCGAGTAGCGATGGTGAGTCCGTGCGTGAGTGCCGTGGCCGCGATGAGGCTGTCCTTCACGGGCATCGCACGACCTGACTTGCGAAGCACGGCGAGCAACTCCGCCCACCTGCGACCTGTCTCCGCCTCGAAAGGTACGCATTGGAGACGTTGCACACCTTCGTCAAACCAGCGCTCGAGTTTCGTACGACGACGGCCCTTGGGCAGAAGCAGGATTCCGAACCTGACTTCGCCAAGGATGATGGCGTCGACGGCGATCTCACGCTCGTTCCGTCTGAGCCATGCGACCACATCTGCATTGGGAGCAGGCTTTGTTGGCTCGCTCAGGACATTGGCGTCGACGAGGTACTTCACAGGTCGTCGGTAGACTCGGAAGCGACTGGGACGAAGTATCCCTTTTCCGGGCAGCCGAGCAGCCAGTCGACCACGCCTTCATTGACGCGGGCCTCTCGTCGCTGGAGCAGATACTCTCCGCGATCGAGACGCTCGACGTCGAACTCCTGGCCCGCCTCGATCGCATCCTTCTGGCGGAACTCGGCAGGCAGGACGATCTGGCCCTTGGATGATATAGTGGTTTTCATGAGGGTAAGATGGTGTCTTACCGCGTCGTTCGTCAAGTCGGCCGCGTTGTCAACCTCGCGTGGCATTCGAAGGGTCTCATGGCGATATGATACCACTCCGAGTGCGAAACGCCCGTACCATGCGCGTGCGGATTGGTGCAAAATGACTCCCGCCAGCGATCGATCCACAGGGCAGACTGAACTCTACGTCCCGATGTCCTCGTTCCAGAGCTCTTGACGGAGCGCGATGAAATCCGTCATGAGGCGAATGCACTCTGGCTCCTGCAAGACGTCGACGACAACGCCGCGGGAACGAAGTAACGCTTCATCGCCAAGGAACGTCTGATTCTCGCCGACAATCACGTGCGGAATTCCGTACAGCAGAATTGCGCCCGTGCACATCGGACACGGCGAAAGCGTCGTATAGAGCACGCACGCCTTGTACACCGCGGCCACCTGCCGACCCGCATTCTCGAGCGCATCCATCTCACCATGCAGCACCACGCTGCCGCGTTGCACTCGGCGATTGTGTCCGCGCCCCAGTATGCGCCCGTTGTGTACGATCACCGATCCAATCGGAATGCCGCCCTCGCTCAACCCTTGTTCCGCTTCAGCAATCGCGGCGCGCATGAACGCATCTGCCATTCGACCTACCTCCGCGCCGGGAGTGAGCCGAGCAGCACTTTTACAGCGGCATCCAGCTGCGAGTCGCGGCCCGAATAGCTCTCGCCCACAGGTCGCACGACGAGCTGATCGACCGGCCGCGGGTTGAGCTCCATGTCCTTCCCATCCGCGCCAGTGATCCGCGTGCCCGGCAATCGCACCGTCGTTCCGTCAAGCAGCGTCCTCCCCGACGTATAGATGATCCACCCTGCCGTCGGCTCGCCCACCACCTGGCCGAGCTTCATCGTTCTATAGCCCTCCGTAAAGTCCTCGGCGTCGCTGAGCGAGTGCTGATTGGTGACGAGCACCGTGGGTCGCTCGAGTGAACGCTGGCCGAGTGCAGTGCGTGCACTCGTCGTGGGGTCGCCGCGGTTTTGCATGTTGAGGTAGGGCTTACGCGAAAACACGTCGAGCG
>JBDTXZ010000167.1:0-6931 GCA_040005935.1 bacterium
GCAATCGTACCGATCTCCTTGCCGAGCCCGAGCGATTCCGCGCTCAACGATGTCGCGGATACGATCGCCGCCATGGCATCCTGTCCGCCGCTGGTCACTCGACAGGTCAGCTCCTCGGCGTTGCGACCATGCGCTCCCGCGACTGCATCAGTGCCGAACACCATCTTGAGCCCTTTCGTGTGCGACGCCATGCGCACCACGTTCGCCGCCATTGGCAGTGCCTTCTCCATCGATTCGAAGCCCGCCGAGTTGTAGTTGCCGATGCCGTCGTACTTCGCGCGGTTGTCCAGGTAGTTGTGAAACACGAGCCCGCATTGGGGATCGAAATAGGTGCCGCGCTTGGCCATGAGGTCGAGCACATCCTGTGTGGCGAATACGCCATGCTCAATCTGCGTGCACCCAGCAAGCGCCGCGGCGCGCATCGCTTCGGCGCTATGCGCATGGATCATTGTGCGCAGGCCGAGCGCCTTCGCTTCACCGCAACCGGCAGCGAGCTGCTCGTCGCTCCAGGTCTGCTTTCCGCCATCGCGAATGCTGGCTGAGGCAAAAATCTTGATGAAGTCCGCGCCTTCGGTTTTGCGACGCCGGATGATTGCGCGAATGGAGTCGGGAACGAGTCGCGCAGAGGAGAGCGGGTCGAGTGACGTGAGAATGCGTGGACCGGGAATCACACCGCGAGCGATTGCATCGCGTAGTGGTGCGTCGGTGGCCGAGCCGGGGCTCGCGATGGTCGTCCAGCCGGCGAGGAGCGTTGTATATGCGTTGCCGGCCGCCGCGAGTGCTTCATCGGTCGCGGTTTCGCCATCGGCCGACGTGTGAAAACGGCCCGCGGTATTGAAATGCCAACCGACGTGATCGTGTCCGTCGATGAGACCCGGGAGAACCGTGTAGCGGGAGAGATCGTACGTCGTCGGCTTTGTGGCGCCGCTACTCACTGTCGAGATCTTTTCAGCCGTTACCGTGATCGTGGCCTTGGCCGTGGTGATGCCACCGCGTCCGTCGATCACGCGACCCGTGCGAATGGTGATGGGAGTCGATTGTGCGTGGACTGGGCTTGTCGCGAACGAGACAAGAGCCAGTGCAACAGCAGCCATGGCAGCGTAGCATCTTCCCATTGTAAATCACCTCTGAAGAAGTGCAGGTCCTTCGCTTTGCTCAGGACGACAAAGTGTCGCTTCGCTTTGCTCAGGACGACAAAGTGGCAATGAACTCTTGCGCATGGCCAGCCTCAACTAGGGCGGCGGGCAGCGAAGAGGAATTCATGACCGAGCACGACGTCCGTGTGGGCGTTCTTGTCCGAAGGGTCGCGCGTCGTCATATATTCGGCCCAGCGAATTGTTTGAACCTGCACGACGACAACGACTTCAGAGGACTGTCATGACGCTTCCCGCTCACCTTCGTGCGACCACCATCGCGCTCTTGGCCACGTCGCTTGCTGCTTGTTCCAACACGCCTGCAATGCAATCGGCATCGTCGTCGATGTCAACGTCAGCCGCCGCCCCGAACACGCTCACGGCTGCCGAGCAGGCTGCCGGCTGGAAGCTCCTTTTTGATGGCAAGAACCTGGATTCATGGCGCGGCTACAAGCGCGCCGATATTCCTGCAGGTTGGCGCGTCGCCGATGGCACGTTAACAAAGACCACGCCGGTCGAGGACATCGTTTCGAAGGAGGAATTCGGCGATTTCGACCTCATGATCGAATGGAAGATCGGCGAGGCTGGCAACAGTGGAATTTTCTATCGGGGCACCGAGGAGTTCGACAAGATTTATTGGACGGCGCCGGAGTATCAGTTACTCGATGACATCAAGGCGGCGGACAACAAGACGCGTCTTACGTGCGCGGGTGCCGCCTACGGGCTGTATCCATCGCCAATTGGACATCTGAATCCGGTTGGCGACTGGAACGTCACGCGCATCGTGGCCAAGGGCGCGCACGTGGAGCACTGGCTCAACGGGTTCAAGCTGCTGGAGTACGAGGAGTGGAGCCCGGATTGGGAGGCGAAGATGAAGGCGAGCAAGTTTGCGGCGTGGCCCAAGTACGGACGCATGAAGAGCGGGCATCTCGCGATGCAGGGCGACCATAATGGCACGTTGTCGTTCCGCAATATCAAGATTCGCGCGTTGTAATCGACGTACCACTCAGCTAGCCCAGCGCTACCGCAAACGCCTGTCGCCCGAACCCAATTGAGTGTTGCAGCGAGTCGACAGGTAGTGCCGCACGGAAGGAACAGACTCCTGTCCTACGACTGCCGAACCCGTTGCTGCGTGGGTAACGGGCGCAAAAGGGACTTGTTGAGGCTGGCACCTGCCTTGCTTTGGCATGGGCATTCCGAGGGCTCGTATCCTCGCAGAGACTGGCCGCAACAACTCCATCCCTAGAGGTACGTGACATGCGATTTCGCTCCCTGTTGAAAGCAGGACTTCTGTCGCTCAGCTTGGCCACCATTGCCAGCTCGGCAAAGGCGCAGGGAAGTGCGGTCGTGTCGCATGACGAATGGCTCACCGGCGGAGGGACGTTCGGCGCGAACGAGCAGCAGTTCCTCACGAACGTACTTGGCTTCTTCAACGCCAGCTCTGGCAACGTCCTGATCTACAGCAACAACGGGTTCCTCACGAACTCCGCGTTCACGAACTTCCTCACGAGCGCGGGGCTCACCGTCACCGTCAATGACGCGGCGGCGTCATTCGCTGGTTACAACGTCGTGATCGGCGGTGGAAACCCGACGCAGAATAGCGCAGGCCTCGCGAGCTATGTGCTGGGCGGCGGTCACGTGTTCTATGAGGGCGGTACGGGTGCCGGCGGCCCCGTGGTTGAAGCGACGTACTCCAATACCTTCCTCAACGCGCTCGGATTAGCGTTTGCTCCTCAGTACAACGGCATCGGCACGGTGAACACCAGCGGATTCGCTGGACAGGGCCCATATGGTGCCGCGTTGTTTACCGGCGTCCCAAGCGTGTATGGCAACAACGGCAATACCATTTCGGCCGCCGCTCCGGTGTCCGGCGTGGCCACGCAGATCTTCAACGATGCCAATGGCAACGGCACCTTCGCTGTCGCGCAGGTCGTGACAGCAACGCCAGAGCCGGCGTCGCTCGTGCTGCTCGCAACGGGACTGCTCCTCATCCCCGTGGTGCGTCGGCGCTCGCGCAGCTGACCCTCACCGACCGCATGTGAGAGTGCGCAGAGACTTCACCGCATTACCCGCGTTCACAGCACAACCGCATTAACCGCATTAACCGCATTAACCGCATTAACCGCAGAGGACGCAGAGGAGCAGAGGGCGCGGAGGAAGCTGTCGTCCTGAGCGCTTTTGAGATTGCGAACTGTGGGTGCAGATCCTTCGACTTCGCTTCGCTCGCTCAGGATGACAGGGAGTTACTACGCTCACTCAGGATGACAGCGTCTTGCCCCTCTTCGTTCCTCTGCCCCTCTGCGCCCTCTGCGGTTCAGTAGTTTCTTCGCCCTCCCCGACTCCTTGCGACCTCTCTAGCCGTCCTCTCCCAGGTCGTTCGCCATTGCCATCCGTGTCTCCGGCATTGTCGCATACACGCACAGTGACAATGCGACACACGCGGTGACGTACCAGAAATACCACGCCTCGTGGCCAGCGTTCTTTGCCCACAGCGCGATGTATTCCGCCGTGCCGCCAAAAATTGCAACTGTCACGGCGTACGGCAACGCAACGCCAAGCGCCCGAATCTCCGTCGGGAACAGCTCGGCCTTTACGACCGCATTGATCGCCGTATAACCACTCACCGCGACCAGCGCTGACATCAGCAAGAGAAACGCCGTCCGCTCGTCGTGCGCCTTGGCCAGCGCTGTCATCACCGGAACTGTGCCAAGAGTGCCGATAACACCAAACGCGATGAGCACAGGCCGTCGACCGACAAGATCGGAGATGTAACCGACGACGGGCTGAAGCAACATGTAAACGAGCAGCGTGAGCGCCGAGATACGCGAGGCGTCAGCCTTGCTCCACCCGGCTGAGTTGACGAGGAACTTCTGCGCGTACGTCGTGAACGTGTAAAACGCGACAGTGCCACCAGCCGTCAGCCCAACGACAGTCGCAATCTGGCGTGGATAACGCATCAACTCACGCACACGCGCCCGCGATGAGCTCACCGCTCCACTCGCCGACGCCGCCCGAAATGACGGCGTCTCCTCGATCCCTCGGCGCAGCCACAGCGCCGCAACAGCGAGTAGCGCACCGATGGCGAACGGAATACGCCAGCCCCAACTCTCGAGCGTCGCGGTGCCGAGCTGTCGTTGGAGCACGAGCAGCACGACGAGTGCGACGAGTTGTCCACTGATCAGCGTGACGTACTGAAAACTCGAGTAGAAGCCGCGTAAGCGCTGGCCAGCCATCTCGCTGAGATACGTTGCGCTCGCTCCGTACTCACCACCGACACTCAATCCCTGTAACAGCCGCGCGACCACGAGCAGGATTGGCGCCGCAACACCAATACGCGCATAACCAGGCGTTACAGCGATCATCAGCGATCCAAAGCACATCAACAGCACGGAGATGCTCAGTGCCGCGCGTCGCCCATGCCGGTCGGCGTAGCGACCCATGAGCCAGCCACCGACAGGACGCATGAGAAATCCCACCGCGAACACCGCTGCCGCGTTGAGGAGCTGCGCGGTCTGGCTCGCCGGCGGAAAGAACACCTTGGCGAAGTACAGCGAGAACGCGGAGTACACGTACCAGTCGTACCATTCGACGAGATTGCCGACCGAGCCACCGAAGATCGATTTGATTCGGTGATTCATCGCCCTCGAGTCCGTCGTTGTGCGCGCTTCACGAAGCCATCCACCAGATTGGCGAGAACGACAGGGTTGTCATAGGGGAGTGCATGCGCCGCCGAGGGCACAACGGAGAGCGTTGCACCCGCCGCCCCGTGCGATGACATGCCGACGAGACGCGCCGCCTCAGCGGCCCACGCGACGGTGACCACGGGATCCTGCGCACCGCACACGACAATGGTTGGCGCAACGATGTCGGGCAGTTTCTCCTCGATGTGATCGGCGAGCGCGTGGCGCAACGTGGCCAGCAATCGAAGGGGACGTGCCCGAAGGTAGTCGCGTGCCACGATGAATCCGAGGCGCCATGGCTCGAGCGGAATGTCGACAAGCACGCGCCATAATTGGCCAAAGATGGTGCGGTGTGCGGGATCCATCGTCGGTGCATTGAGCACGAGTCCCACGACGCGCGATGGTTCCTGAAACGCAAGCTCTACAATGATCTGGCAACCATACGAATTGCCGATGAAGATCGCCGGTCCAATGCCACGTGCGTCGAGCCAATCCGCGAGGGCCTTGGCGAGTCCGGGAGTGTCGAGCGCCTTTGGCGGCCTTCCGCTGCGGCCGAACCCTGGAAGGTCGAGGCCTGCGATGGGATGCTCACGCGCGAGCTCGAGCATCGTTGGCTCGAAATAGCGGACGGATACTCCGAGTCCATGCACGAACACGAGACGCGTGCGACCGTCGCTGAACGTGCGTGTCGACACACGAGAGTGGATGGTGACTCCGGCCACGACATCAAACACGGAAGTGAGAAGCTCCGTGGGCTCTACGGCGGTGGACATATGGAGACTATATAGCCAATCGACCGGGCGCGCAGGAGGCACCATACGATCGCGACTCTCTCGCACCTACCGAGCGGCGAGCAGCCCCGATATTCTACTCGCGTGACTACTCCATCCGACGAAAAGCCCAAGCTCACCCGGCGCGACCTGCTCCAAACTGCCGGTATTGCCGCGGGTGTCGTGCTCACGGCGCCGCTGGCGCACCTCCTGGCGCAGGCGCCCGCCGTCGCGCCGCCGGCGCCCGCTCCAGCAGTTCCGCCGGTAGTGCCAACTGATCCGACAAAGGTGCCCGGCCTTCCGTCAGGACCGTTAGGCGAGCGGTCGCCATTCGAGAAGCCGGCGCTCGCACCGCTCAACGTCACCACCGGCGCGACAAACACGCCGCATCAAAACCTGCTCGGCACCATCACACCGTCCGACCTGCACTTTCAGCGACATCACAACGGCATTGCCCTTATCGATCCGGCAAAGTACAGCCTGACGATTCACGGCCTGGTCGCTCGGCCGCTACGCTTTACGCTCGACGAGCTCAAGCGCTTTCCTGCCGAGACGCACACCTACTTCGTCGAGTGTGCGGGCAACGGGCGTTCGGCGTATCGTGCGCCTAAGGCAGAGATGACGCCGCAAGACGTCGACGGCATGACGAGCAATGCCGAGTGGACTGGCGTTCTCGTGTCAACGCTGTTGCGCGAGGCGGGGGTGGCGCAGGGTGCCAGGTGGGTGCTGGCGGAAGGTGGCGACGCGGCGCTGCTCTCGCGGAGTATTCCGATGGAGAAGATGCAGGGCGATGCGATGATCGCGTATGCGCAAAACGGAGAGCCCGTACGTCCTGCGAATGGCTATCCGGCGCGACTGCTGCTGCCAGGATACGAAGGAAACATGAGCATCAAATGGCTGCGTCGTCTCAAGGTCATCGATGAGCCGAACATGTCGCGCGATGAAACGGTGAAATACACGGACCCATTGCCTGATGGTACGTCGCGCCAATTCAGTTTCGTGATGGACGCAAAGTCAATCATTACGTCGCCGGCATTCCCTGAACGGCTAAGCGGTGCGGGTTGGCGTCCGATCACCGGCATTGCGTGGACGGGTCGAGGCAAGATCACGGCGGTTGATGTGAGCGATGACGGAGGTACGACGTGGGTGGCGGCGGAGATTCTCGGAACGGCGCACCCCTATGCGCACACACGATTCCAGCACATGTGGAACTGGGACGGAAAGGCCGCGAAGCTCATGAGTCGAGCTCGGGATGAAACCGGCTATATGCAGCCAACCCTCGAGGAGTACCGTCGCGTTCGCGGGCCAGGTACGGACTATCACTTCAACGCGATTCGTTCGTGGAATG
>JBDTXZ010000168.1:0-6930 GCA_040005935.1 bacterium
TGCGATAGACGCGAACGCGATCACCAACGCTCCACGTCGTCCGTCCGCTCGCGAGTAATGCCTCGTAGGAGAGTTCTCGCCGGGTGTCGCGCACTTCGAGGTATTGCGTCGGCGTCTTCGTCAGGCGCACACGCGAGGAGACGTCGTGCGTCGGTAGCTCGCGACGTCGGAGCGCTGTCAACGTGTCGAGGTATGCCTCGCGCACCCCCGCGATGTCGGCCATGAGCAGCCGTTCGATCGAACGGCGCAGGAACGCCTCTCCATATGGCTCTGCACGGCTCGATCGAAATGCGACACCTCGCAACGTGAGTGCACCGTCGTATGCGAGCAACGCATAGTTCTTGGGCTCGTGCGACAACATCGCCGCGTATCGTCCTTCGAACTCGAGCTGCACAAGTGGAGGCAGCAACGCGGCAACCTCGGCAACAACGCGCCGCTCGTCCGCCTCGCTCCACGAATCCGGCACCGCGAAGTACACGCCGTCCGTATCGGCTTCAAGTAGAGTGACACCACGCGTCTCCAATTCACGGCACATCAGCCCGAGCATCTCTCGGCCGCGACGTGTGACCTCGTTCGCAGCGTGTACATCGGCAAATCGCGTGAGGCTTCCTCCGGCGGCAAGGTATCCATACGCCGTGTTCACGACGAGCTTCATCGCGGCCGACATGGCCTCATGCGTGTATCGTTCGGCCGAGCCGGGCGGCGCGGCGCGGGCGCTGGCCTTGGCGGCGAGGCGTTGCTCGACAAGCCGATCGACGAGCGCCAGCAGCGCGCCCAATCGATCGCGCGCCGGCCCGATGCGATACGCTCGCATGAGCGAGGGATACAGGCTCGCCACGTCGGCCTTCACGACGCGCGTGGCTGCCCCCGTCGCGAACAGGTGGAGTGCTGCTCCACTGTGCACGGTACCGTCGCCTTCCTCGTGCGCGGGCAGCGCCATGCCCGACCGAATGTACGCTCGCACGAGTAGTGGATCGATGACGCCGGTTGCGGCCCCTGCGTCGGCGAGGCGCTCATACCGCCGCGGCACCATGCGTGCGAGCGCGAACGCTGCACCACCGAGCACGCGGGCAAGTCCCGCAACCTCCTCGACGTCGGCGGTGGCGTAACGTCGCACACGCGCGGGATCGCTACGAAAGGTGGTATAGATCAGATCCCCACGAATGAGCTCACGATCCGGACCGGCGAGGCCGAAATGCCGCGCGACCGCCTTCAGCCCATGTCCTGGCAAATCGCGACTCGAGAAATCATGCCGGCGCACCGCGTCGAGTGTGTCGATCAGTTCGCGCCCGGGCGCAACGAATCGCACGCGTCGCTGATCGTCATCCTCGCTCACCGCGCCACGCCACGCTGCGCGTTGACGCAAACCGGGCATGCCGTTTCGCCCAAGCGTGAGTGTGATGCGGAGTGTCTTCGCGCGGCGAGCGAGGAATGGGATGTCGAAGCCGTGCAGGTTGTGATTCTCGATGACGTCGGGATCAAGCGCACTCACTCTCGCCACTAACCGGCGAATGAGGTCCGCCTCGGCCGCATCGCCCTCGCCGGTGACTTCGAGTACTTCACAAGCGCCGAACGGGTCTCGCACGGCGACCATGAAGATGCGATTTCGGCGCGGGTCGAGACCCGTCGTCTCGAGATCAAACTGCAGCCGATGCAGTTGATCGAAGGTGAGGTCGCGGAAGTAGGTGCGGCCCGTCGAGACGAGATACTGCTCTTCCGGTGTCAGCGTGAGAACGGCCTGCTGCCCGAGTTCCCTGAGGTGCCCGATGTGGCGACCGAGCCGACGAGTTGCGCCGTCGAGGAGTGCACTCGTCAACGTCCTCGTGTCGTCCGCGGACACCAGGAAGCGCAGCGATCCCGGCCCATCGAGCTCGCGGTAAGTCACCTGCGCGCCTGGGGTTCCGTCAACGCCAAGTCGTGCGCCGAGATGCTTGAGATCGTCGAGCCCGTCGAGGAGCAGCCATGGCCGAAAGCGTTCATCCTCGCGGACGAGGACGCCCGTCTCCGGAATGCGGCGCCACACCGTCGCGCGGCCAGTCGGCTCTGCCCACACGGACACGATGCCTGGTGTGGGATCCCAGCCCCAGAGCCACTCGTCTTCTCGACGTGATTGCGCGTCGGCTGGTGTTGGCGGTGGCTCCATCATGGAAAGCTACAACACCGTGGTCATATCACTTTGCGCCGCGATCGCGATCTGAGCGCTGGCCGAGCGAAGGCAAAAGAAAGCGAGCAATGGGCCAAGGAGGATCTCTCGGTCACGCGATCTTTCGCGCTGTGCACTGCCGCGCGTGGACAATGGAGCCGCAGCCGAGGATCCGCGGCGATCCGCCCAATCCGCGTAAATCCGCGTTGGAGTCGTTGAACGCTGTCTTGGACGCAGTCGCCAAATGTGTTGTGGGTGGTGCGTTGGAACGGACTTTAACGCGGATTTGCGCGGATTTGGCGGATGCACGCGGATTGCTCCCTTTTACGCATCGATCCAGGGTGCACTCGACGCGCACCGAGGGCACACTGAACCCATCGATTCAAAGCAATTGCCATCGACGCGAAGATGTGCTCGACGTAATTTCGCCCCATGCACATTCCTCGACACATCTCGCGGTCGCTTCGCCGTGCCGTCGTCCTCGCGCTCATTGTCGTTGCACCGCTCGCGGCACAATCCTCATCGATTCCCAAGCCGGAATCGGTGCTCGGCTTCCCTGTCGGCGCCGATCTGAAGTTGGCGAATTACGATGAGTCGATGCGCTACTTTCAGCTCCTGGCAAAGTCGAGCGACCGCATCAAGCTGATCGACGTCGGCAAGACATCGACTGGACACGACTGGACGCTCGCCGTGATCTCGTCGCCAGCGAATCTCGCGCAGCTCGATCACTATCGCGGCATCGCGCGCCGGCTCGCGCATCCCGATGGACTCACGGACGACGAAGCACATCGTCTCGCGCGCGACGGCAAGGCGTTCGTCGACATCAGCGGTGGACTGCACGCGTCCGAGATCGCGGGCTCACAGCACACGATCCAGCTTGCGTACGACATGCTGTCGAAGGCCGATGATCCCAAGATCAAGGCGATCCTCGACAACACGGTGCTGTTGCTCTGGCCATCGATCAATCCCGATGGACAGAACATCGTGGCGAACTGGTACAAGGAGAATGTCGGCACGCCTTACGAAGTGGCACCGCTGCACGAGCTCTACCAGAAGTACATCGGTCACGACAACAATCGCGACGCGTACATGCTGAATGTCGTGGAATCCCGCGTTGTCGCGCGCACCTGGCGCGAGTGGGAACCACAAATCATCTACGTGCAACACCAGACGGCGCCGTTCCCCACTCGCATCTGGCTGCCGCCCTTTGCCGAGCCGATCGCCCCACGCGTCGCGGCGCTCATGTCACGGGAGGTGAACACAATCGGCATGACGATCGCGCAGTCGCTCGAATCGAATGGCCAGGTAGGCGCCACGCATATGGGCACCGGTTTCGACGCATGGTATCCCGGTTACATCGACTACATGCCGATGCTCCAGAACATCGCGTCCTTCTGGACGGAAACGGCCCTGTACCGCTATGCGACGCCGCACTTCTACACGATCGATGAGTTCCCGCGCGAGATGCGCGACTTGCGACCACAGTCGCTTTACGCGAGCCCGTGGCCCGGCGGCTGGTGGCGCATCAAGGACGCCATCGACTACATGGAGACAGGCTCCCTCGCGGTGCTCGACTATGCGTCGAAGTATCGCGAGGAACTCCTCTACAATCGGTATCAGGCGGGTCGCAACGCGATTCTGCGGTACCGCAAGGATCCGCCATACGCGTACGTCGTTCCGCGTGCGCAACGTGATCCCGTCGCCGCTGCAGAGATGATGCGCCGCCTCGCATTCAATGGCATCCGCATCAGTGAGCTGAAGAATGACGCCACGATCGATGGTGCCGCATATCCGCGCGGAACATGGGTCATTCCGATGGATCAGGAATTTTCCGAGCTCGTGCGGCAACTGTTCGATACGCAGGACTATCCGGATCTCCGCGAGTCGCCGGACGGCCCACCCGAGCAACCATACGATGCGGCGGGTTGGACGCTGCCCTATCAGATGGACGTGCGCGTCATAGAAACTCGGCAACCACTCACCAGTGATCTTCGCGCGGCGCTCAAGCCAGTTGTCGGCACCATCGTCGATTGGCGCACCTCAGCCGATGCACCGTTCGCGACAGATTCCGTTGCAGCGGGCATCGTGCCGCTTCCTGGGCGGATCACTGGCGCAGGCGACCAACTCGCCCTCGATCCCGCGGAGAACAACACGTTCCGCCTTATCAGCCGCGCACTCGCGGGCGGTGGCACAGTGCGTTTTGCGGAGGGCTCGGGCGCGCGCGGCGGTCGCTATCTCGTTTCAGGCATCGCCGACGCCAAAATGACCGTCTGGGTGAGCGAGCTCTCTCTCCGCGCGGAGAGAACGTCGCTGCCCGAGAAGTCGGCAGCGGTTCATTCGCGAATCGCGATCTATAAACCGTGGACCGCGAGCATGGACGAAGGGTGGACCGAATGGCTACTCGACGACTATGGTTTCAAATACTCGGCGATTACGAACGCGGATATTCGCGCGGGAAATCTTGACGCGCGTTTCGACGTCATTCTCCTTGCCTCCGATCGCGCGCGCTCAATCGCCGAGGGATTCGCGAAGGGATCGGTTCCGCCCAGGTACGAGGGCGGACTTGGCGACGAGGGCGCCAGGTCGCTCGATGAGTTCGTGCGCGCAGGCGGGACGCTCGTCTGCCTCAATCAGGCCGCTGGATACGCGATTTCCGCTTTGCATTTGCCAGTGCGCAACGTGGTCGACACACTCTCGCGGAAGAACTACTTCTCGAGCGGCTCCATTCTCGAAGTGACGACTGATCCGTCGCATCCCGTCATGGCCGGCATGCCTGAACGCGCCAAGGTCTTCGTCGATGGCAGTCCCGTGTTCGCAACGCTCGATGGCTTCGAAGGCACCGCGCTCGCGAAATACGCAAAGGACGGATCGCCTCGGCTCTCCGGCTATCTACTCGGCGAGAAATACATCCAGGGCTACGCCGCCGCGCTCGACGTCAAGCATGATCGCGGGCACGTCGTCCTCATCGGATTTCGTCCGCAGTGGCGCGGCCAACCATTCGGCACGTTTCGCGTGGTGTTCAACGCCGCACTCTTCGGCGGTGAAGTCGCACGGAACGCGAAGGGCTCGACGAATTTCTGGTCGACGCCTAAGGTGGATGCGCCGAAGAAGTAGTTGGCGCTTACGGCCTATCGCGCCGTGATGCGAATCGCCTGCCCGCCTCCTGGCGCCATTGCGACCTTGAGCCGCGACGTCGACCTCACCGCCCGCCTGCTGATGGCAACCGGCAGCGGATTCGTCCGCCAGTCCGCACCCGCACCATCGGCATAGACCTCAGCGGTGTACGCCTTCCCTGCCGGAAGGAAGTCCAGCGCAACATCGATCGTCCGCGCCGATTCGTCCGTGATGGCGCCAATGAACCACTCGTCCTTCCCTTTCGTCTTCCGCGCGACCGCGACGTAATCACCAATCCGCCCGCCGAGCACGCGGGTCGTGTCCCAGTCGACGGCAACGTCGCGGATGAACTGGAACGCCGGCTTGCCGACATAGTTCTCCGGCAAGTCCGCCGCCATCTGCACCGGTGAATACAGCACGACGTAGAGCGCAAGTTGCTTGGCCAACGTGGTGCGCACGCGCGACTCCTCGGGCGTGTGCGGCGCGCCGGTCTTCGTCAGCAGGATGTCGAAGATGCCCGGCGTGAAATCCATCGGACCCGCGAGCAGGCGCGTGAAGAACAGGATGGTCTCGTGTTCCGGCGGATTGCCCCCCTCGGCGCCCCATGCGTTGTACTCCTGGCCGCGCGCGCCTTCGCGACTCATCATGTTCGGCCACGTACGCCGCTCACCGGTATCGTGGATCGGCTCGTGCGCGTCGACCATGATGTGGTGCCGTGCAGCGGTCTCGATCACGTTGCGGTGATGACGCACGGCGAACTGACCATAGTGTGACTGGCCGCCACCGACGGTGTCCGCCACGTAGCCGGTCTTGATCGACGTGATGCCAAGCGACTCATAGAGGCTGAACGCCGCCTCCATCTGGCGCTCGTAGTTGGCGATGCCACCGGACGTCTCGTTATGCGCGATAAGACCGACGCCCTTTGACTTTGCATACGACGCGAGGCCCGGCAGGTCGTAGTCGGGATACGGCTGCGTGAACGAGAAGGCGTTCTGGTTGTTGATCCAGTTGCCGTCCCATCCGGTGTTCCAGCCCTCGACGAGCACTCCCTTGAAGCCGTTCGCCGCGGCGAAGTCGATGTACTGCCTCGTATTCGTCGTCGTTGCACCATGCTTCGGGCCCGACGACCACGTCATGGTGTTGAGGTGCATCCCCCACCAGATGCCGACGTACTTCGCCGGCGTGATCCACCGCGTATCGGCAATGCGACTCGGCGCATTCAGGTTGAGCGTGAGCACTTGGGGATGGAGAGACTCGATGCGGTCGGCAATCTGGATGGTGCGCCACGGCGTCACGAGCGGCGTATGGCCCCGAACCTTCACGCCGTCCGCCCACGGCGCGAGCGCGGCGCGCAACGTCCGGCTCTCCATGCGCGGTCCTGCGAGGAACATGCGCGGATAGTCCACGAGGCTCGCCTCGTGGATCACGAGATACGTGCCGCTCGACGTCTGCAACGTGAGCGGCGTCTGCACGCTGTCGAGCGTGCTCACGGGACCCTCGGAATACAACTGCTCGGAGCGGTCGAGGCGCGGGCGATTGGACGCAATCCACCATGACTGTGCGTTGTCCGCCAGCGCGAACTCGGTGAGCTCGTCCGAGATCTCGTAGTCAGTGAGGCCCGGCTGATCGGGCAGCTCATAGCGGAAACCGACGCCGTCGTTGAACGCCCGCAC
>JBDTXZ010000169.1:0-6900 GCA_040005935.1 bacterium
GACAGCTTGCCGATTACGGGATCGACGACGTCCTCGATGATCCGCGACTCCCGGGCGCTCTGCTGCGATCACGACAGGGCGCATGCGCATCACTTCCGTTGTTCGCGTACGTGGTCGTGCGTCACGCGTTGCGCCGACTCGGTGAGGAGGACCGCATACTGGCCGACTACGTGGCGTCGGTATTCGTGCAGTTTGGAATGAGAGGCCGCGCGATTCGCGTCGCAGATTCAGACGACCAGACGTACGATACGCTCGCCGACCTCGCGGCGGATCTGGATGATCCAGATGGTCGGCGGAGCTTTCTCGTGCGCACGCATCTCGGCAACTACGCGCTGTGGTTGAGCGGTGTGTTCCCGGATTACATCGAGCAAAGACGGTGGCGTCGTGGTGGTCCCGATCTCGAATACTACGAGGAGATGGGTCGCCGAGGATTTCGCCTGGCGGCGGATCATCGCCTTGCCGACGATCACGGTCTCGCAACCCTCTATGCGACGGCGGCGGAGAAATTCGGATTGCTGCGCGCCGCGTTGAACGACGTCAGCGACGCGCTCGTTTTTCCGGATCGATACTCGGCGGACCGGCTAATGCGGCAGGTGACGAGCGAGGCGCGTTGGCGAAGGCTGAACTGATGTGTCATCCCGTTCGCGCGAGCACAGCGAGCGAGTGCCGCGGCCATCTGCCCACGCGCTCGACGAACGCAAGTGAGCACGGATAGGAGATCCCGACAGTCGCTTCGCTCCTGCGGGATGACAACCCTTATCGGCGCTCAGCGCGACCCACCGCTGCACGCTTCGGCGAAGGCAGCGAACAGATTCCGGTCCCATGCGTCTGGCGTCGACGTCAGTTCTTCAGGATGCCATTGCACGCCGAGCATCCACCAATTGTCCGCGGTGGACTCTACGCCTTCGATTACCCCGTCCGACGAATGTGCGACGGCGGTGAGGCCTGGCGCGAGAGTACCAACTGCCTGATGGTGGAACGAGTTCACCCTCAGCTCCGCAGCGCCGAGCGCCAGTGCAAGGCGCGAGCGAGCGTCGACCTGTACGCCGTGCACTCGCGAGTCGCGCGGCCACTGGCCTTCGTGCTCGATCGCGCCGGGCCTTTCGCTTGGGATGTCCTGAACGAGGGTACCGCCGAGGGCGACGTTGGCGATCTGGATGCCGCGGCAGATGGCGAGTGTGGGAAGACGTCGGGCCATTGCCGATCGCATCAGCGCGAGCTCGAAGCTGTCGCGCCCGGCATGGATGTCGCCCAGGGCCGGGTGTGCAGACTCGCCGTAATGCCCGGGGTCGATATCCTCGCCGCCAGTGAGGACGAGGCCGTCCATTCCGTCGAGCATGACGTCGGCGGCGGCAGGCGTGAGGACGGGAAGTATGAATGGGCGAAGATGGGCCGAATGCAGCGAATCGGTGTACGATGCATTGGCTCGAACACGCAACACGCCGCGGATGAATTCCGTCGTGGAGGTTACGGCGACGGCTGGAAGTCTCGTCACGAGTGGATTGGGTTGCGAGGGCGAGAGTGGCATCTGTATCCTAAGCGTTCGCATTCGGCCGCTCCAGCGCCGCGACTGCCGTAAAACGTGCACAGAGAACCAAGCATGTTCGACTCGTTTCGCCAATCGCTCAATGACTTGATGGATCGCGCCACGCCGCCCGAGGAGCGTCGCGCTGTCCTCATACGCATGAAGCAGACGCTTGTGCAGGCGCGAATGGGGCTGGATGACCTGCGCGGCGGCGTGGCCATCACTCGGCAGCGGCTGGAGGTCGAGACGCGAGAGCTCGAGACGATGCGTCGGCGCAAAACGGCCGCGGCGACAATCAACGACGCCGAAACGATCGCGCTGGCCGACAAGTATGCAACGGCACATGCGGAGCGCGCCGAGGTTCTGCGCCGAAAGCTGGAAGCACAGGAGGCTGAGCTTGGGATTGCTGAGCGCGACGTCGCGGAGATGACGACGGAGCTCAAGCAAGCGGTCATGGGCGCGGGCGGCTCCACGAGCAGCATTGGCGACGACGCGCGCGCGGAAGCGGACGCGGTGCTGGACGGTGGCGCCGGCGTGGCCGAGGAGATTGATGCCCTGAGCCGCGCGGGTAGGCGGTCGGCCCGAGAGGCTGACGCCGAAGACAAGCTCGCCGAGCTCAAGCGGCGCATGGGCAAGTAGCGCGCAGTGCTGAAGCGTCTTCCTCCGCGAGCGATGGTGCTCGCGGTGCTCCCGTTCGTCTCAGCGAGAGCGCAGAGCTCCGAGCTGCCCGTTCGGCCGATGCTTGCGCCGTCCGGTCGTCCAACTGCCGACTGCGTGGGTCAGCGGATCGATGACATTGTCGTGTATTCGGAAGCTCCGTCGGTCGCGAACCTCCAGCGCGTTCCGGTGCTCGCGCGCGTCGCGCGCAAATGGCACGCGACCACGAAGGCGGAACTCGTCCGGCGCTTCTTGCTGCTGGACGAAGGCGACCCGTGTACCGAGCTACGGCGAGCGGAGTCTGAGCGCATCCTCCGCGCGCAGCCGTTCATTGCGGATGCTGATGTTTTCGTGATCCCCAACGATCACGGCGGCGTGGACCTCGAGGTCCGTACGAGCGACGAAGTGTCCATCGTGATCGGAGGCAGTGTGCGCGCGCGGTCGCCGAACGTCTCGTTCCTGTTGCTGGGCAATGCGAACCTGATGGGGCAGGGTGTGTTCGTGTCGGGCGCATGGCGCGACGGCGACGGACTTCGTGACGCGTTCACGTTTCGAGGCATCGACAATCAGTTTCTAGGCCACCCATGGGTGTTTGGTATGGAGGCCGAGCGCGCGACGTTGGGCGGCTCGTGGCGCGTGGAGGGAACGCAGCCGTTTCTCACGGACCTGCAGCGTGTGGCGTGGCGTGCGCTCGCCGGCATGAGAAAGGGATATGTCGAGCTGCGGATGCCGAACCGCGACATCCCTACTCTCGCGAGCGAACGCACCTACTTCGACGTGGGCGCGATGGTGCGCGTTGGTCCGCCTGGCCGGCTTAGCCTGTTTGGTGCATCCCTTACCGGCGACGATGAGCAGACGGGTGATCGGCTGCTGCTCCCGGGCGATGGGCTGTTGCGCGATATCGGCCAGACGCCGCGCGCGTATTTGCCGCACCGTATCGCGCGAGCGAATGTGCTGTGGGGGGTACGCGACATCAACTTCGTTCGGCGTGAAGGTCTCGACGCGTTGACGGCCGCGCAGGACGTCCCACTCGGCTTTCAGCTCGGGACGCAATTTGGGCGCAGCCTGGCGCTGTTGGGCGCGCGCGAGGACGACATCTTCATGGCGGGCGACTTGTATATCGGCGCGGCGTCTGGCATTGCGACGCTGCGCATTCAAGCGCAGGGTGAGGGTCGTCGCGGATCTGGTGACTCGCAGTGGGACGGCGTGCTGACGACGGGTCGCATAACGCACTATCTCAAGTTTTCGCCGCGCCACTTGAATCGCACTGCGGTGGAATGGAGCGCGGGGTACCGGCAACGGACGCCGTTCCAACTCATCCTGGGCGTTCCGGAAGGCGGTGTGCGGGGGTACGAAGAGTCGGCGCTTGCGGGCGGACAACGTGTGGTCGCGCGGTTCGAGGAGCGCTATGTGTTCGGGAAGGTGTTTGGCGCTGCTGACGGAGGCGTTGCGCTATTCGCCGATGCTGGGCGGCAATGGGCGGGCGATGTTCCCTTTGGCGTGAACACTCCGATCAAGACATCGATCGGGTTCAGCATTCTCGCGACTGTGCCGCCACGGTCGGCGCGACTGTGGCGTGCTGACGTTGCGTTCCCCCTGAGCAGTGGAGCGAACGCGCGCTGGACGATCAAGTTCACGAATGCGGATCGCACGCAGTTCGTGTTCCGCGAGCCACGCGACGTGGAGGTTGGTCGCGAGCTGACGGTGCCGTCGTCGATCTTTGCGTGGCCGTGAACTGACTGAGGCCTGCTCGCCCCGCTCGCGGGACTACGTTCAATGAAGTTCAGGTAGGTGCGAATTGATGTCATCCCGCAATGGCGAGCGTAGCGAGCCAGTGTCGGGATTTTCTGTCCACCCGACGCACGCCACTGCGCAGGTATAGCAGGTCCCGACACTCGCTTCGCTCCCGCGGGATGACAACCGGACCTACGCTCGCTTCTTCATCAAACTTCTCAGCGGGATAACGAGCGCGGCGAGCAGCGCGGCTGCAATAAACAGCGTGAACGCAGTGCGTTGAAAGAGCAGCGGCATCTCTGCGAGTTTCTCGGGATCGACTTTACCGCCGAGGAGACCTGCAACGAGGTTGCCGAGGGCGATCGACATGAACCACACGCCCATCATCTGCCCGACGAGACGCGCCGGTGCGAGCTTCGTGACCGTGCTCAGTCCAACGGGGCTGAGTGCAAGCTCGCCGACGACCTGTAGGAAGTACGTGGCAATCAACCACCACACTGAAACGTGAACACCGACACCTCCTCCGTTGATGACGCTGTTCGTTGCCGAGACCATGATCAAGTAGGAGAGGCCGGCGCAAAACAGCGCGAAGGCGAACTTCGCCGGGCTGGAAAAATCGATGTTGCGCTTCGCGAGCGCGAGCCAGACGGCTGCAAACACCGGTGAGAGCACGATCACGAAGAACGGCGTCGCCGATTGAAGCCACAGCGTCGGCATTTCCCAGCCAAAGATGTGCCGGTCGGTAAAATCCTTCGCGAACAAGTTGAGTGACGTGGGCGCTTGCTCGTACGCCGACCAGAATATCGATGCGAAAACGAAGAGCACGAGGATAACGCCAGTCCGCTTGATCTCGTCGCGATCGAGGCCGGCGAAGAAGAAGAGATAGGAGAAATACGCGACGGCGAGAACGCCGATCACCACGGTCATCTGTTGCGCGATCGCGAGGGGATTGATGGGGATGATGCCGGCCATCGCCAGCGCCACCACGATCGCCACGACTGCGAGCGCACTGAATGTCGCGGTGCGAACTCGACGCTGCTCGTCTACTCCAACCGAAGGACGCAGGCGAATCGTTCCGAGGGTTCGATCGGCGCGTGCGCGATATGTGATGAGTCCGAGCAACATACCGACGCCCGCAACACCGAAGCCCCAGTGCCAACCCACACGCTCTCCAAGGGCACCAGTCAGGAACGGCGCGACGAACGCACCGAGATTGATGCCCATGTAGAAGACGGCGAAACCGCTGTCGCGTCGAGCGCCGCCTTCCGGATACAGATCGCCGACGATGGCAGAAATATTGGGCTTGAGCAGCCCGGTCCCCATGACGATGAGGATGAGGCCGAGGAAAAAGGCCTGATGCGCGAACACGGCCGAGAGGGCGATCGAGAGGTGGCCAAGCGCGATGAGCACGCCGCCCCACCAGACGGCGCGTCGCAATCCGAGCCACCGGTCAGCGATCCACCCTCCGGGGAGGGAGGCGAGGTACACCGATGACGCATAGATGCCGACGATTGCCGCAGCGTTCTCGCGTGTAAACGCAAAGCCACCGCTCCCGAGCGCCGCTGTCATGAACAGGATCAGGAGAGGCCGGATCCCGTAATAGGAGAACCGCTCCCACATCTCGGTGAAGAAGAGCGTCGCCAATCCAGAGGGATGCCCGAAGAAGCTCCGATTGCTTGTGAGCCGGAGGATGCCCTCGGGCGTTTCGTCGTGCGTCAACGTAGCGGCCTGTGGCTGCTGAAAAACGGACTTGTCGGTCATCGCGGGCGCGCCTGAGGCCTGAGTGATTACTGCGCGGAGGTTGGATTCGCGCTGCGATGTAACGCGGCGCGGGGCAGGTAGAAGTCGGGCGGATTCTGCTTGATGCACGCCGCCCAGTGGCCAGGCGTCTTTTCTTCGAGTGGCGGGACGATTGACGCGCAAGACGCATCGCGGCCTGGATGCTGGCAACGCGGATGGAAAACGCAGCCCGATGGCGGATTAGCCGGAGAGGGTACGTCGCCCGCCAGGAGGATACGTTCGCGCTTTACGCCAGGATCCGGAGCAGGCACCGCCGAGAGCAGCGCCTGCGTGTACGGCATGATCGGCGTGCTATACAAATCGTCCACGGCGCCAAGCTCGACAATGTGACCGAGGTACATCACCGCCACGCGATCGGCGATGTGCTCGACGACCGAGAGATCGTGTGCGATGAACAGATAGGCGAGGCCGCGATCGCGCTGAAGATCCTGCAACAAGTTCACGACCTGCGCCTGGACACTGACGTCGAGGGCGCTGACTGGTTCGTCGCAGACGATGAACGTTGGCTCTACAGACAAGGCGCGCGCGATGCCAACGCGCTGGCGCTGTCCGCCCGAAAACTCGTGCGGGTACCGATTTGCGTACTCGGGGCGCAGGCCAACTTCTTCGAGCAGTTGGCGCACGCGCGCATCGGCGGCGGAGCCTTCAGCCAACTTGTGAATCGTGAGCCCTTCTCGCACAATCGCGCCGACGGACATGCGCGGGTTGAGTGATGAAAACGGATCCTGAAAGACGATCTGCATCTTACGCCGCAAGCGCCGAAGCTCACCGGCTCCAAGCGCGAGGACGTCGTTGCCGTCGAACTGGACTGTTCCTGACGTGGGCTCGATGAGGCGAAGGATCGCTCGCCCCGTCGTGGACTTGCCACAACCCGATTCACCCACAAGCGCGAGCGTCTCACCCGCTGCGACATCGAACGACACCCCGTCGACCGCGCGGACTTGCCCGCTCACCTGCCCGAAGACGCCGCGCTTGATGGGGAAATGCTTGGTGAGATTGCGAACGGAGAGCAGCGTCATTCGGCGATGACTCCCAGCTGCGCCGCGAGTGGCGGATGCGGGTGTGCGCGCCGCTCTGGCTCAACCGCCAGATGGCAGCGCGAGACGTGCCCCGCGCCGATCTGGTATAACGGAGGATGCTCTGTCTCGCAACGCTCCCACGCGTACATGCAGCGCTCGCGAAAG
>JBDTXZ010000170.1:0-6896 GCA_040005935.1 bacterium
GACGTCGCCCTTCTCGAGGCCGCCCTTGCGCGCAATACCGACGCCGATCGCCGTGCAATCCAGACCCTTGGTCGAATGAGCATCGGGACCAATCTCGATGCTGATGCCAAGTGTCCTGGCGCGCCGCAAGAGTCTCCAGTCGAGATCGAGACGCTTTGCATCTGCGTTGAGCTCAATGGCAACGCCAACCTCCGCAGCCTTCTCGAGCACGGCGTCGATGTCGATAGGATACGGATCGCGCGACAACAGCAGCCGCCCGGTGGGGTGGCCGAGTATCGTGAGATGTGGATCGTCGAGCGCGCGAAGGACGCGCTCGGTCATCTTTGGTCTGTCCATGGCGAACCGGGAATGTATAGAGCCGATGACGAAATCGAAGCGGTCGAGTAGCTCTGCGTCGTAATCGAGGGCGCCATTGGAGAGTATGTCGGCCTCGATGCCTTTCAGTATTCGGAAATCAGGCAAGCGCGCGTTCAGCGCGTCGATCTCCTCGTGTTGGGCAAGCACGCGTTCGCGCGACAGACCGTTGGCATAGAATGCGGCCTGCGAATGATCAGTGATGCCGATGTAGCTCCACCCGCGTGCCTTCGCCGACTCCGCCATTTCAGCGATGGTCGCCTTGCCGTCCGAGTACGTGGAATGGCAGTGTAACGCGCCACGAATATCTCCGAGCTCCACAAGTACGGGCAGTCGTCGAGCGACGGCCAGCAAATACTCCTGCCCATCTTCGCGCATCTCCGCGGGAATGGGCGGAAGGTCGATGAGTCGATAGATCTGCTCTTCGCTCGTGATTGGAATGGCGACGCCCTTCCTGTCGCGCAGGACATCCCCTTCGAGTCGCACGCCCACTCGAGCGAGGAGCGCGACGGCTGTTTTCACATGGTCGTCGGAACCCGTCGCACGCCACAACGCGACGACGAAATCTTCCTCTCGAACGCAGAACAGGTTGAGATGCGTGCCGTCCATGAACGCGATGTTCGGAGATGCTGTGTCTCCACCGAGGACGATGCGCACGCCGGGTGCGCGCACGAACGAGCCAGCAACCGCGAGCAAGTCGCCACGACATGCAGCGACGATATCCACGTCGCCGATGGTTTCGTTGTGGCGGCGAACGGAGCCGGCGATCGCCGCGCTGATCACATCGGGATGCGCCGTGACTGCGGCCAGGAGAGATCGTGCCTGCTCAGTCGCGCGATTGTAAAGCGACCGCGAACCCGATGCGCGAAAGAGCGCAATGCCACGCAGGATCTTCGCTGCGGTCTTGGGGCCGAAGCCTTTCAGGATCGTGAGCCGTCCATCGCTCGCGGCCGCCTCGAGCGCGTCGACCGAATCGATGCCGAGGGTTTCGTAGAGGAGATGAATCTTGGCGGTCGCGAGGCCAGGCACGTTGAGCAGGTCGAGCATGCCGGCCGGGAGATCTGCGCGCAGCTGTTCGAGGTAGCGCGACTCGCCCGTCTCGATGAGGTCTCGCAACACGGCAAGGATTGTCTTCCCGATTCCGGGCGTGTTCGCGAGTTCGCCCGCGCGATCAAGTACGCCGAGGTCGTCCGTGTCGAGCGCAGTGACGGCGCGTGCCGCTTGCTCGTACGCCTTTGACTTGAACGGACTATCGCCACGCAGTTCGAGAAACGCGGCGATTTGGGTGAGCGCGTGCGCGGCGGAGCGAGGATCCATGGGCTGGAAAGTTAGTCCGCTCGCTCGCTCGCGGCGGACTGCGCGCCGTCAGCCCTCTATGCCCGCAAACGACCGCAGCTTTTCGATAATCTCGTGCAACTGCCGCTCCGTCAGATCGATCTCCGCAGCGGCGCCCTCAGAATCCAGTAGACCGGCACGCATGCTGATCGCAACCTGATTGAGATAGCGGATCTTGCCGAGAATCTCATCCGTGGCGCGACGCAGGCCGACGAAGCGGCGCTTCTCCGCCAATGCGCGACGATACCGAAGCAGGATGTCCTGCTGCGTAAGTCGCCGCGCCAACGTGAGCGCTTCCTCGCGCGTCCGGCCGGGAAGCGCTCCACGATCCGGGAGTCCCGCGTCGTCCCACGTTTCGTCGGAGAACCACAGACGCCCGACGTACTCGATGCCATCGAACACGACGCGACAGCTCACATTGAAGCGGCGGCCGTCGTAGTCGAGTGTCGCGATGTGCGGTTGTATGCTCTCGTCGGCCACGGCGCCTTAGTTGACGATAGGGACTGCGGGTGGTGCGGGATCGAGCAAGAACGCGAGTAGTGGCGGGAACAGTTGCGCAGCCTGTTCAACATAGGGCACATGCCCGCAGTCTTCCAGCACCAGCAGTTGCGTGCCCAGCGCGTGCGCGACCATCTCGGACGACGCGATCGGAATGGGGTCTTGTCGTCCATGAACGACGAACGCCGGTAAACGCAGGTCACGCAGCGCGGGCATAAGGTCAAAATCGCCGAGTGACTTCCAGATCGATTGCTGCACGCGTCCAGTAACGCGAAATGGTGTGAGGTCGCGCGCGCGCCGAGGGTCAGCGAAGTATCCGGCCACGCTCACCTCGAACATGCGTTGCCGGTATGCGTCGGCATCGCGTTCGCGAAGACCGGACCCAGCGACCTCATCGCGCAGTGCCGCCACCTCGGGACTCGCCTGACGACGTGCGAGCTCCTGCTCGAACGCGTCGCGGTATGCGCGCGTTACCGGCGCGGGATCGATCAGCGACAAACGCGACGGTACCGGTGTCACTCGGCCAGCCGTGGCCTCGACCGCATAGAGCATGGCCAGCAGTGCGCCCCAGGAGTAGCCGACGATGTCGAGGGGCGCGACGTCCAGTTCCGCCACAACACGTGCGACGTCAGCAACCTGATCATGCCACGTGATGGACGCGCGGTCGTCGTCATGACGCGAGCGCCCACCGCCCCGCTGGTCGTAGCAGACAACACGATGCGCGGCCGCCAACTCGAGCATCTGCGGCAACAGGTAGTCGTGGCTCGCGCCCGGACCACCATGCAACAGGAGAATCGGCGGCGCGGCGGCGTCGCCGTATTCGGCCCAATACAGGGGTACGGGCGTGGACGACGTGAATCCGTCGCGCCGCGGTGGAGGTATCGTTGGCATGGCTGGAGGATAGACGTCGCTCGGTCCGTTGTCATCCTGCGCGAGCGTAAGCGAGTCGAAGGATCTGCACTCTGTTTCGTCCAGATCCTTCGACTCACTTCGTTCGCTCAGGATGACACGCTCCTGCTGTCCAGACATTTCGACTCACTTCGTTCGCTCAGCATGACACTTTCCTAACGCCCAAGCCAATACGACAGCTTGATGAGAAAGATGTTGTCTGGATGCGCGGTCAACAGCGCCGACCGATCGCGTGAAAAGTCGAAGTCGCCAACCGCCGCCTGATCCGTGCGATCTTGCGTCCATACCAGATACAACGTCGAGCCCGGATTGTACTCCCAACGGAATACGGCATTGCCGCGCAGTGAGCGAAAATTGAAGTCCGGATTGTCGATGGTGAACGGCGCCGCCGGTCCGGTAAGGCCGTCAGGATCGATCGTGTACTTCGTCTCCTTGCCCGAGGCATCACGCGTCGTCACCACCGAGCCGCGATCCTTCCCGTAGATGCTCTTGTGCAACTGGCGAGGCGCGTCGAACTCCTTGAAGTTGAAGTAGTCGCCACTGGCAAAGAACGGCTGCGCATACAACTCGAGTGTCGCATTCGGTGTGAAGGTCACGTTCACTCGCGTGTCGAGCGACAGCGTCTTCTGATTCAACGACGACAAGACATAACGATGACCGAAGAATGCCGTCGCCGTTGGATCATCGATCGCGGTGACGTACTGCGCGATGCTGGTCGAAAGGCCGTACGACGGTCCGAAGCTCGCCGAGACGTTCGATACCGGCTTGATGCGTGCGTTGATCGAGTGACTCGTGGCAAAGCCACCTTCTTCATTGCGCGCGTACTGCGTGTTGAGGCTGGCAACCAGGGGACGACGACTGTCGGTCGACAGATTGAGTGCCACGACGCCTTGCCTCGGCCGCGAAACGACTGGCCCGCCACGCAGGGCACGATCGTCGAGTACCCGCGGTCTGTAGATGGAGAACATGCTCGCGTTCCAGAACTGGAGCGACTGCCCGCCCAGTGCGATGTGCGCCTGCCGGTCATTGAGGTCGCCGTCGTACGTCCACTGCTGCTGACCACCCAGCGTGTAAAACGCAGAGCGGTACCACTTGGTGGGGATCGTCCAGTTGTACTGAACGTTTGCCTGTTGCCAGATGTAGTCTGCTCGGCTTAGAAAGGCGATGTCGTTTACCTCGAAGCCCGGCGTTCGCGTGTTGATCGACGTTTCCCAATTGAAGGCGCCGCCGTCCTTTGCGATTCGCGCATAGCCCGCGAGACCCTGCATGCTGGTTGACGACGGATTGAAGCAGCCGGACAAAAGGCATCCATGAGCGAATTTGCGATCGGGCCGCTGGTAGTACCGCGCGCTCGACCGCTGAGCGCGCAGAATCGCGGCTGGACTTCCATCGATGTTCGAAAGCTCGGTGGTTGCGATGAAGTTGTATGTCTTCTTGTCCCAGTTCAGCACGATGTCCGCGCCAAAGGATTCCGCGTGGCGATTCAGCCGGTCCGTCAGCGCTGCGTCGTCGAGTTTGCGCACAACTGATGTGGCGATGCCACCAATCACCAGATCACCGCCATTGAAATCCCGCGTCGCTCGGCCAACGAAATAATTCGTGAGCGGTTCGACCTCACGCGTGAACGCCGGCGTACCGGGCGTGAGCACGCGCGCGGATTCCTTTCGCGTTACGGCGTCGAGAAGCCCCATTGTCAATCCATTCTTCGTGCGCCCGGTGATTTTCGCGGCCCCGAGGATTGTCGAGTTCTCCGGAATATCGGCGAACTGCCCTGCGTTGGCGGCCAGGTCTGCGCCCTGTGGCGAGCGGCCAATGCGGCGCGAGTAGAACGCTTCGACCGATGACACATTGCTGCAGAAGTAGCAGTTGAAGTTGCCGAAGTCGAAGATGCCCGCGTCGGCGACGAAGAACGGCCGCTTCTCGCTGAAGAATGTTTCGAACGCGCTGAGATTGACGGATGCGGGATCGACCTCGACCTGTCCGAAGTCTGGATTGAGCGTGAGGTTGAGCGTGAGGTTCGACGTCAGCAGCGCTTTTACGTCACCGCCGACGCGCGTGTCCTTCTGGTTGCCGCTGTTGAACGGATCACCTGGCTGGCCGGGCTGCACATACCGTGCACGTCCGACGACATAGGGCACCAGCTCGACGTGACGCGGCACGTGCGCGATGCGCAATCCGTCGAGATGCCCAAAGCGCGACGGCCCGCCGATGTCTGTCTTATTCCAGAACGACCATTGATCCTGCTCCTGCGTCCGCTGAATGAAGCGGCGCACTTGCAGCCCCCACGTTTGCACTTCCTGCTGTGAGAACCGCAGTTGCGAATACGGAATGCGCAGCTCTGCGCTCCATCCCTGCGCGTCGATGCTCGTCGCGACTTCCCAGATGGGATCCCAGGAATCGTCTGGATTGGAGCCGCCAATACCAAGCGCATCGAACTTTACGCCCGATGGATTCACCTGAAAGAATGCGCGGCCGAGATGGTCGTGATAGCCATCGATCACGACTTGAAACCAGTCAGACTCCATGTTGGCGTCGCGTCGAACCAATCGCGTCGTGATGCCGGCCGGACCGGCCGTATCGAACATGCGCGCCGACACGTAGAGCGCATCCTGGTCGTAGAGGAAGCGCACTTCGGTGCGCTGCGTACCCGGCTTCCCTTCACTCGGGTCGATCTGCGTAAAGTTGGTGATGGGCGTTGCCTTACTCCACGCGTCCTCATCGATGCGGCCGTCGATCTTGACGGGGCTGAGCCTTGGCGTGGCCGTGGCCGTCGGCACCGGAACGCTGTGGGTGGCTTGGACGTTCGTGGTGTCCGAGGGGCGCTGCGCGCGCGCGATGGGAGCGAGCGCAATGACAGTGAGCGCGACGGCGAGTGAATACGGCTTCGCGGAGTTGATACGCTTGGGCACGAGAGCGGGATGAGGTAGGGCCTGCACAACGTCGGTCAGACATCCAAAGCCATTCAAAGGTTGTCTTTGGGTGCCGGTCGTCATGCGTACGCTTACGGCTCAGCGGAAGTGTCCACATCGACACGATTTGTCACGACGATTGACCCATGTTCAAACCGGCTGTCGATTTCACGCGGTCTCGTTCGACTACGGGGCACAACGCAGGACAATCACCCCTTGGGAGGACGCGATGAAATACCTTTGCCTCATCTACGACGACGAAAAGCAGTGGGAGCGCATGAACAGGGAAGAAGCGGGCAAGATGCTGGGCGACTACCAGGCGTATACGGCAGACATCACGACCAGCGGTCACTACCTGGGCGGGAACGGCCTGCAGCCGACCACCACGGCGACCACTGTCCGCGTACGCAATGGTTCCGTCTCGACGACGGACGGCCCTTTTGCGGAAACGAAGGAGCAGCTTGGCGGCTACTACCTCATCGAGGCGCGCGACCTGAACGATGCGATCACGGTGGCGTCGAGGATTCCGGGCGCGTTGAACGGGTCGGTCGAAATCCGCCCGGTCATGGTATACACCTGATCATCGTTGGCGCGAACGGTTCGGTGTCCGATCCGCCGCCGAATATCGCGGATGTCGTCGACGGCATCTACCGCGCCGATTCGCGCCGCGTGCTGGCCACGCTCATTCGCCTCCTCGGCGATTTCGACTCCGCGGAGGAGGCACTGCATGATGCTTTTGTCATCGCGGTGGAGCGTTGGCCGCACGAGGGCGTGCCTGACAACCCTGTCGCTTGGCTGGTGAGCACCGGGCGGTTCAAGGCGATCGATCGTCGCCGCCGCCAGACGAATCTCGACTCCAAACGCGAGGAGCTGGCGCGTGTAATGAACGAC
>JBDTXZ010000171.1:0-6859 GCA_040005935.1 bacterium
TTCTCGAAGCGGCAGGGTCGGACATCACCTTCGACTCCCAGTGCGCAGGCATGGCCGGCGTCGCAGCGTACGGCGATCCAATTCCTGATGCGACGCTCGACTCCATTCGCCGCACGCGCATCGCGCTCAAGGGGCCGCTCGAGACGCCCGTTGGCGAGGGCTTTCGCTCGATCAACGTCTCGCTTCGCAAGACGTTCGACCTCTACGCGAACGTGCGGCCCGCGCACACCATCATCCCCGGTGGTCGCTACGACGGAATCGATATCGTCCTCATTCGTGAAAACACGGAGGGGTTGTACGTCGGCATCGAACACTACATCAAGATCGGAAGCGATCCGCGCGCGGCTGCCGAGTCGATCGCGATCATCACGCGCGCCGGCTCGGAGCGCATCGTGCGCTACGCATTCGACTACGCGGTACAGCACGGACGCAAGAAGGTGACGCTCGTCCACAAGGCGAACATCCTCAAGTTTTCGCAGGGCTTGTTTCTCGATGTCGGACGGATGGTCGCGCGCGAGTACGCAAACATCGAGTTCAACGAGATGATCGTCGATGCCACAGCGATGAACATCGTGCTGCATCCCGAAAAGTTCGACGTCATCGTGACGACGAATCTCTTTGGAGATATTCTCTCCGATCAGATTTCCGGGCTCGTCGGCGGCCTCGGTCTCGCGCCTGGCGCCAACATCGGCCTGGGCGGCGCCATCTTCGAGGCAGTCCACGGTACCGCTCCGGACATCGCTGGAAAGGGTGTTGCGAATCCCGGTGCGCTCATTCTCGCCGCGTGCATGATGCTCGAATACATGAACGACGACGAACGCGCTGCCCGCATCCGCAACGCGCTCGAGGCGACCATCCGCGACGGTACGACCACCACAGGTGACCTCGGTGGTACGGCGACCACCGATCAGTTCACCGACGCCATCATCGCGCGCCTGTGACGACAACGTCCGTCTTCCACTGTTCCGACCTGCACTTCGGTCACCCCGCTGTGCCGGAGCAGTATGAGGCCATGGAAGACCTGATACAGAAGTATCGCTACGACGTCGTCGCCATTTCCGGCGACGTCTCGCAGCGCGCGCGCTCCGGAGAGTTTCAGCGCGCCCGCGCGTTCATCAGGCATGCGGAAGAAACGAGTAAGGTCCTTTGCATCCCGGGAAATCACGACGTCGCGTGGTGGAAGGCGCCATTCGCGCTGGGTGATGAGCAACGGATGCTGGCGAACTACCGCAAGTTCATCGATGAGGACATCGAGCCGGTCATTCATGTACCGGGCGCCACGTTTGCTGGACTCAACACATCACACGGCGTCGTCACACAGGCGCTCACGTGGCGGTTGCGCGACATTTCGATCATCGGCATCGTGCGGCGCGAACAGATGGAGCGCCTGCGCAAGACATTCGCCGAGTCCCCGCCGCACGATGCGCGCGTGGTGGTGATGCACCACAATCCCATCAAGGGCGAACTCTCGCAGCGCCACGGCCTCAAGCACACCGCGCGCGTCTTGGGTGCATTCGCTGACATGTCGGTGGATCTCGTGCTGTGCGGACACGACCACCAGGACGCGATTCACTACATCGAACACACCAAGAAGGGCACCGTGATCTCGACAGCTGGCACCGTGTCGAACCGCATGCGTGGCGGACGCCCGTCGTCCGTGAACAGCATTCGCATCTCGCCGAAACAGATCGAAGTGTCCACGCTGGTGTGGTCGAGCTCCGACCACGGATTCGTACCGGGACCGACCAAGTGCTTCAAGCGCTGACTCGTTTTTTTCGCCTCGATCGCGATACGGCGCAGTTCGAGCTGAGCTTCGAGACGACCATTCCCCGCACGGCCGAAGAACTTCTCACTCGGCTTCGCCAACTCGGGCTCAAGCGCATCACCCGCGCGAAACTCACGCACAATCGCAACGTGATGGTGAGTTTCGGCGGTGGCGAATTGCGCGTACACGAAGGCTATCTCGACGCACCGGAATCCGTGCTGCGCGCGATCGTCACCTTCGTCGAAGGACGCACGCGCGCCGACCGCCGCTCGGCGCAGCGAATCATCGTCGCCTATCCGATTCGCTCCACCAAGCCACCCACTCGGCGGGATCGCACGCATACGGACGACACGGAAATCGTGGAGACGCTCAAGTCGTGGCATCAGCGCTACAACACGCGCCACTTCAATGGACGTCTCACACCGATCGGCATTCGCGTGTCGCGTCGGATGAAGAGCCGGCTGGGCCACTACTGCGCGTCAGTGCCTGGTGGCGAGGTCGCGGAGATCGCGATCAGTCGCACGCACTTGAAGAAGCACGGCTGGACGGAGACGCTGCACACGCTGCTCCATGAAATGGTGCATCAATGGCAGGCCGAGACGGAGCGAACGATCGATCATGGCTCGACGTTTCGTGCGAAGGCGCGTGAGGTTGGCATTGCGCCGTATGCGCGTCGCGTCCTTGCCACTCGGCCGGGTCGTGCGCCCGGGTCGCAGACGTTGGGACGTCACGCTGCGCGAGAGGAATAGCGGGATTGTCATCCCGCAGTCGCGAAGCGAGTGTCGGGATCTACCTTCTTTGCCCCATGGATTGCCCGTCGCGCGGATACAGTTGATCCCGCATTCACTCGCTCGTGCGGGATGACAGATCTATGCGACAACCACCGCAACCCCTCGTTCCACAAATGCTTCGCTGATTGCCGACGGACAAGTCTGCGTCACCAACAAGGTCGATATCTCGCCGGCCCCGACGACAACATGCGCTGATGCCGCACCGAGTTTTTCACTCGATGCCATGACGATCGTTTCTGCGGCGCGTCCATGCAGCGCGCGTTTCACGCATGCTTCTTCATAGTCGCCGGTGCTGAGCCCCGCGTCGGCATGCACGCCCGTGACACCCATGAAGTAGAGATCAGCGCGAATGCGGCTCGCTGCTTCGATCGTCGTGGCGCCCACGGTCACCATCGAGTGCCTGAACACCCGGCCGCCCAGTAGTATCAACTCGATGTTCGCATGCTCGGCCAGTTCCATCGCGATGCCGGGACTGTGCGTCACGACTGTCGCCTTGAGGTCGCGCGGCAACTGTCGCGCGAGTTCCGCAGTCGTGGTGCCGCCGTCGAGAATCACGACCTGCCCTGGCTGAATCAACGCCGCGCCAGCGCGGCCGAGCGCGACCTTTTCGTCGGGTGCGACGAGTCGTCGTGCGGCGAGTTCGCCTAGTGCGGCAGACGCGGGCAACGCGCCACCGTGGACCCGTTGGAGCTTCCCCTCCTGCGCCAGCTCGCGGAGGTCTCGGCGAATGGTGTCTTCCGACGTGCCGAGTTCCTGGCTCAGCGCCTTGGCCAGCACCTGGCCGTCGCGAGCGAGGCGAGCTTCGATGAGCTGTTTGCGTTTGACGGTCAGCACTTGGTCCTCTGGAGTTCGGCTCGTGGCCACACGGCTGTCATCCCGCAGGAGCGAAGCGCGTGGAAGGATCTGCCCCTGTTGTCATCCTGAGCGAGCGAAGCGAGTCGAAGGATCTGCACTTTCGTCATCCTGAACGAGCGAACTGAGTCCGCATCCAATATCCCTCCTTTGTGACGTTCGAGCGCGTGGACAGAAGATCCCCGACACTGGCGCGTTGCGCTCGCCATTGCGGGATGACATCCAACGATGCACGAAAGTGCATGTATCACTTGCGTAAGGGCCTTTACTGCGGCATAGTTCGCGCATTACTGCACGAATATACACGAACATCCATACAACATGCAGCCACCGGCCCATAAAATCCGCGTTGTAGACGTCGAGACGCTGTCCGACAACTGGTTCGTCCTCAAGAAAACCACCTTCGACTACCGGCGTCGCGACGGCGAGTGGCAGCGCCAGAGTCGCGAGACATACGATCGCGGCAATGGGGCCTCGTTGCTCCTCTACAATGTCGCGCAGTCCACCGTCGTCCTCACACGACAATTCCGATTCCCCGCCTACGTGAACGGTTGCGTGGACGGAATGCTCATCGAGGCATGCGCCGGTCTCTTTGACGGCGACGATGCGGAGTCGTGCATTCGTCGAGAGGCCGAAGAAGAAACCGGCTTTCGCATTCGTCAGCCGAAAAAACTCTTCGCGGCCTACATGAGTCCGGGCTCGGTGACGGAGAAGCTGCACTTCTTTGCGGCTGAGTACGAGGCCGAAGATCGTGTGACCGAGGGCGGCGGCGCGGCGCACGAGGGCGAGGACATCGAGGTGATTGAGCTGTCACTCGACGACGCGATGGGCATGATCAGGTCCGGCGCGATCGAGGACGGAAAGACGATCATGCTCCTGCAGCACGCCACGCTCGTTGGCCTGGACAACCTCTGAGCCGACGCGCAACGGCGTGATTAGCTTTCGCCGAGTTCTTTCCT
This sequence comes from bacterium, assembly GCA_040005935.1. GTDB lineage: Bacteria > Gemmatimonadota > Gemmatimonadetes > Gemmatimonadales > Gemmatimonadaceae > AG11. The sequence goes on from JBDTXZ010000171.1 coordinate 4,368, forward strand.
TCCATCCCATCGGCGATCCATGCTCGACTTCTATAACATCGATAGTGTCCTGTCCGAGGAAGAGCGTGCGGTGCGCGACAGTGTGCGTCGCTTCGTCGACGAGCGCGTCCTCCCGATTATTGGCGACGCATATGTACAGGGCCGCTTTCCCAAGGAGCTCATTCCTGCCATGGGCGAGCTCGGCGTATTCGGCGCGAATTTGCCCGAGGAGTATGGCTGCGCTGGACTCAACAACGTGCAGTACGGCTTGATCATGCAGGAATTGGAGCGCGGCGATTCCGGCGTGCGCTCTTTTGCCAGTGTGCAGGGCGCACTCGCGATGTATCCCATCTATGCGTTCGGGTCCGAAGAGCAGAAGACGACCTATCTGCCGAAGATGGCGACGGGCGAAATCATCGGATGCTTCGGGCTTACGGAGCCGGACTACGGTTCCAATCCGAGCGGCATGGTGACGATGGCGAAGGAGCAGGCCGATGGCTCGTGGATCCTGAACGGTTCCAAGATGTGGATCACGAATGGATCGACGGCGAACATTGCTGTCGTGTGGGCGAAGACGAATGGCGATCCGAGCGACGCGTCCATCCGCGGCTTCATCGTGCCGGCCACCACGCCGGGTTTTTCGGCCAAGGACCAGAAGGGCAAGCTGTCATTGCGTGCGAGCGACACCAGCGAGTTGGTGTTTCAGGATGTGCATCTGCCGGCGGACGCGAAGCTCCCAAAGTCGGGTGGCTTGAAGAGTCCGTTGATGTGCCTCACGCAGGCGCGCTATGGCATTTCGTGGGGCGCAATTGGCGCGGCGATGGCCTGCTTCGAGGAGGCGCTCGACTACGCGCAGCAGCGCGTGATGTTCGATAGGCCCATCGGCGGATTCCAGATCCAGCAGGTGCGCCTGGCCGACATGCTGACGGAGATCGTGAAGGCGCAGCTGGTGTCGCTGCATCTCGGTCGCATGAAGGACGCGGGCACGTTTACGCCACAGCAAGTCTCGCTGGCCAAACGCAATAACGTCAGCATGGCGACGGACATCGCGCGCGAGGCGCGCCGGCTCTTAGGCGCGAATGGTATTCTCGCCGAGTATGGCGCGATGCGTCATATGGCGAATCTGGAAAGTGTCTATACGTATGAAGGGACGCACGACGTGCACTCGCTGATTCTCGGCCAGGCCGTGACGGGGTTAAGCGCGTTCAAGTAGTCCAGCGTGCGAGCATTTGTCGTCCTGAGCGCAGCGAAGGACCTGCACCTGCTGCTGCTGAAGGTACAGGCAGTCAAGACGACGCTTACGCTTGCGAGCAGTCGCGTGACGAGTAGATTCGCGCCATCGCCAAAGCGATCTAGCGCGGATCTACCACCGCGGGAGGCGCAGCCTTGTGAGTGCTGCGGTTCACTCACCTAGAATCGTGGAAACAACCTATGCGTTCGCAGATTGTGACCGGATTCCTTTTTGCGCTGGCGATACCGCTCCAGCAGGCTTCCGCGCAAAAGGTGCTTGATTTCTCGGATATGACTGGCGTGGAGTGGACGCACTACTACCAGCCAGGATTCGAGTCCGGTGTATTCGTAGGAGGCACTCCATATAAAGGCCTCTTGTTGGGAGGATTCAGCATCTATGTCGACGGCGTGAATCCCGCGATGGGAGTGGGGTCGTGGCCCTTATTTCTCCACTCGGACGTCCCGTTCAATTTCTCGTCCGCGCTCTTCAAGTCCACCGCTAGCTTCGATCATGCTGTTTCCGTGATCGGCTTCAGGGAGGGCGATTTTCTCCACAATCTGAACACCTACACGTTTGGCTACGACGTACCGGCGTACGGCAAAGGGTTTAGAGTCAATTCCGATGACTACACGCGTGTCTATTTTGGGTGGGAAGACGTGACGACGGTCGCGATCTTCAATGGGTACGGTCACGATGCGCACAGCTATGTCCAGGACGACCTGCACGTTGACGACATCACTCTCGCTCCAGAGCCGTCGTCGCTCACCTTCCTGATGTCTGGTCTGTTGGCCGCCCTCGGAGTCAGATTTGTGTCGCGAAAGAAGAAGCGTTCTACTTGGGCGGCAGCGCGTCAGATCGCCGGCAAGGCGTCGAACTAGTGGATTGATCCGTTGACGCGGACTGTGTCGCGTGAAGGCGCGACAGTTCATGGAGAAACCGACATGAACCGCACTTGGATGACACTCGGCATCGCGCTTCTGGTTTCGTGCACGAGTGGCGCGGGTGAGAGTGCGCTCGGCGTCGCTCAGCTTTCCGTCACGCCGTCGATCACCAGCATAACCCCGTCGACCTACACGACGACGACGAGTCTCCAGACCATGAACATCGCGGGCAGCAGTTTTCCGCGAGACGCCACGCTCACCTTCGTCCCGCCTCACGGCCCAGCGATTCGGAGCACCGCGAGCCGGCTCATCTACCTATCGAGCAGCCTCCTGAGCTACAAGTTCAACAGCGGCGGCGACGCCGGCAGTTGGACTGTGACAGTTGACCTCCCGAACGGCGC
>JBDTXZ010000172.1:0-6841 GCA_040005935.1 bacterium
GATTCACGAGGACGAACACCGCGCTCAGGAACAACACGGACCCTTGAATTGCCGGCAGGTCACGCCGGGCGATGGCATTGACCACGTAGCGTCCGAGCCCCGGCCACGAGAAAATCGTCTCCGTCAGGATGCTGCCCGTGAGGTAAGCGCCGAAGTCGAGACCAAGGACGGTGATGATCGGAATCATCGCGTTCCGCAACGCATGCCGAGCGACGACACCGAACTCGCTCAATCCTTTTGCGCGTGCCGTGCGCACGTAGTCGGCCCCGAGCGCATCGAGCATGGCGGAGCGCGTCATGCGTGCGAGGAAGGCGATGGATCGCATGCCAAGCGCGAGCGCGGGCAGTGCGAGATAGCGAATGCCTCCAAAGCCGGACGGCGGCAGCCAATGCAGCGTGACAGCAAAGAGCAGGATGAGTAACAGCCCCACCCAATACACCGGGAAGCTGATGCCCAGATACGCGACGGCCAGCCCCACGCGGTCAATGGCACTGCCGGGCCGCCGCCCGCTCAGCACACCGAGCGAGACGCCAAGAATTGTGGCGAGCAACATTGCGGCGCCGGCGAGTTGCAGCGTCTTGGGAAAGCGCTCGAGGATGTCCTTACGAATGGGGCGATTCGTGATGTACGATTTTCCGAGATCACCCTTTGCGATGCCGGCGATGTAATGGCCGAACTGTACGGGAAGCGGATCGTCGAGACGCAGTTCGGCGCGGAGTCGTGCGATGGTGGCCTCGTCAGCGCGTTCGCCAACCATTGCCATGACGGGGTCGCCGGGCGCCACGTATAGAAGAAGGAACGCGACCACGAGGACGCCGAACAGCGTCGGAATTGCGAGCAGCAAGCGTCGGAGGATGAACGCCGTCACGCTATTTCCCACCAATGACTTTCGTCACGCTCGTCCATGGCTGGCCGTTGAAAATGACAGGAGGCACGAAACCACGAATCCACGGCTGCACGGCATTCAGCTCGCTGTAGAAGTAGAGGAACACCATCGGTGCCTGCTCGAATGCCAGTTGGTCGGCCTGCGTGTAGAGTGCGATGCGCTTCGCTTCATCCTGTTCTCGTCGTGCCGAGGTGACGAGGCTATCGAATTGCGCGTTGCTGAAGTAGGAAACGTTGCCGCCGACGCCCTTGTTCGCGCTATGAAGCAGCGGATACAGGAAGTTCTCCGCGTCCGGGTAGTCAGCGTACCAGTCCTTTACAAAGAGATCGGTTTGACCCTTTCGTGCTGCTTCGCGCGCCGCGGCACTCTCGCGCTGGACGATCTTTACACGAATGCCCGAGAGCTGAAGATATCCCTGCAGCGTCTCGGCGATGCGCACGTACATGGGATTCGTCGACGTCCAGAGGTCGACGTCGATGCCGTTGGGGTAACCGGCTTCGCGGAGCAACTGCTTGGCACGCAGCGTGTCGAACTCATAGCCAATGCGCGTCTTGACGCCGCCGGGAAGTTCGGGCGGGACGACGCCCGATGCCAGCGTACCGCGACCAGCGATGAGATTGCGAACCAGGACGCGACGGTCGATCGAATGGTTGATTGCCTGCCGGACGCGGACATCCGTGAGTGGACCACGCGTTGTGTTGATTGCGACGTACACCAACTCGAGCGACGGTGTGGAGTGCAGCAGCTTCTTGCGCTCGGCGTCTTCTTCCCAGCTTCTGATGTCACCTTGCGGAACGATGAGCACGTCGACGTTCCCGCTCTCGAACTCCGCGACCGCCGTACTTGGCTCCGCGATGATGCGGGCCTTGAGTGAATCCGCCTTGGGGGCGCCGCCCCAGTATTTCGCGTTCGGCGCGAAGAGGAGATAGTCGTCGTGCTTCCACTCGACGAGTTTCCACGGACCGGTACCAACGGGATTCTCGCCGAAGTTGGATGGGATGTTGTCGGGCGCGATGGACGCGACTGGCATGGCGAGCAACTTCGGAAAGATTGCGAACGGCTCCTTCAAGGTCACGACAATGGTGGAGTCGTTCGGGACAGCGAGTCCGTCGATGGCTGTCGACTTTCCGTCGGCGAATTCCCTTGCTCCCTTGATGGGATAGAGTGGCCAGCCGCGTCCTCCCTTCACCTTGGGGTCGAGCACGCGTTGCCAACTCAGTGCAACTTGTCGCGCGACGAATGGTGTTCCGTCGGTGAATTGGACGCCGCGGCGAAGATGAAATGTGTAGACGCTTCCATCTGCTGAGACATCCCAACGCGTCGCGAGAGCGGGCTCGACTTTCGCATCGGGGGTGAATCTCGTGAGGCCGTCGAACAGGTAGCCGACGGCGCGTCCCGTGGGAACGTCGGTGGAAAGAGCAGGGTCCAGCGAGCGCGGATCGTAGTTGTCGCGCGAGTCGATCAAGGTGTGCCGGCTGGCCCCATCGCCTGAGGCACCACAGGCTGATGCGACGACGGCCAGAAACAGGGCGATACAACGGCGCATGATGTTCTGGCGTAAGCAGTTGACAGGGGTGCGAAGGCGCGAGAACTTACCCGCGTCAGGGAGTAGCGTCAATCAATTCACGCGCCCGCCGGATGACTTGCCGCGCGGGCGCCTCGTGTTTCTGGCTGCAAGTTGCTTGCAACGCCTGCAAGTTGCGCCCCTTCGCCCAGAGTCCGTCCATCGAGTTGCATGGCAGATAAGAAGAAACGCTCCACACGCCAGACCGCGCGGCTCGACGGATACGTCTATCGTCGCAAGCTCGATATGCGCGAACTCATACCGGCCATCGGCGCTGGTATCGCCGCTGGACTGGCTGCGTTCTATGTGGCGCGGCTCTTTCTCGAGCGCACGCCGCTGTTGCCGGAAGAGCGGCGAATCGGCATGCACCACGCGTCTGGACGAGCGACGGGATGATCGATGGGAGGGTGCCCGGAGTCGCGTGGCGATGTGTCGCGCTCACCGCCGCTCTCCTCGCCGTCGCGCCGCATGCTGCTCACGCCCAGAGACTGGAATGCGAGGCCGGTGAGCGTGAGGTTCGCTCGTTGGAGTTTCGTGGCAACACGGTATTCCGCGCGGGCGATCTCGCCGCGCGCGTCGCCACGACACCGTCGGAGCTCGTGCGCCGCATCATTCGCATTGGCGGCGCGAAGCATTGTCTCGATAGCGACGAGCTTCGGCTCGACGTTGGACGACTGCGCGTGTTCTACCGGCGGCACGGCTACTTCTCCACCAAGGTGGACACCCTCGTCGCACCGGTCCTCGATGGATACGGTGGCGTAAAAGTCACGTTCATCGTGCAGGAAGAATTGCCGGTGCGCGTGGACACATTGCGCATTTCGGGGCTCGACAGCCTGATTGCCCGAATTGTCGATACGAGCTCACTGCAACTCGCTCGCGGTATCGTCTTCGACGTCACGCGCATCCAGGCGGCCATCGACTCGATCAAGGCAAGGCTGCGCAACAACGGGTATCCGCGTGGCGACGTCAACGCGGGCTACGGCGTGGACACCACGAAACGCCTCGCCGTCGTGACGCTCGACATCCTGCCGGGCGCGCTGGCCCACATCGGCGCGATCCGCGTGGCGGGCGACCCACTTCCTGGTTCGCCGCGCCGAATCAACGACGCGACCATCCGCCAACTGCTTGGCTTGCGCGAGGGGGCGCTCTATCGCGAGCGCGAGTTGATCGACGCACAGCGCACGCTGTACCAAACCGACCTCTTTCGCCACGTAGAAGTTGCCCTGGCGCGCGACAGTACGAACGCAGATTCGCTCGTGGCACTCGATGTCCGTGTCGCGGAGAACTACCTGCGGCAGGTGGACACGGAGGAAGGGTGGGCGGTGCTGGATTGCTTCAAGGCGCGCGTGCAGCTCATCGACAAAAACTTTTTCGGCGACGCGCGCCGGCTGGAATTGTCGGCACAGCTTTCGAAGATCGGGTACGGTGAACCGACGCGCGTGGCGCAAGGCAGCCTGTGCGCGCCGGCGATCCGGGCGGACACGTTCAGCGCCAAGCTCAACTACTTTACCGGCGCCACCCTGCGACTCCCGTCGTTGTTTGGAACGCGGACGTCGCCAACGCTGTCGATCTACAGCGAACGGCGCGGCGAGTATCAGGCCTTTCTTCGGACCACGCTCGTGGGCGGCGAAGCGTCTGTCACGCACGAATTGGCGCGCGGCATCCCGCTGCGCGTGGCGTACTCACTCGAGTACGGACGCACGGAAGCCCAACCCGCATTGCTGTGCGCCGTGTTCAATCGGTGCGACGCGGAATCACGCGCCTTGATCACGGATCGCAACAGGCCGCTCGCTGTCGCGAGCTCCCATATCGAGCGTTTGCGGACGGACAACGTGATCAATCCGCGCTCGGGAAGCGCCCTGCGCCTCGATGTGCGCGGTGCAGCGAAGGAAATCGGCTCCGACAAGGACATCCAGTTCCTGAAGGGACTGCTGGATGCGTCCGTGTATCGGCCGGCAGGTCCCGCGATCACACTCGCTGCACGGGTGCGACTCGGTACCGTGCTCGGACGCACACTCTCGTTCGGCGATCCGGTGGGCTTCATTCCGCCGCAGGAGCGGCTCTATGCCGGCGGCGCGGCCAGTGTTCGCGGCTACCAACAGAACGAGCTCGGCGACCTCATCTACATTGCCGAGAATAATCCAGTCAGTCATCCGGGCAGTACGCCAGATACGACGTATCTCGACGTGCCCGATACCGCGCGCGTGCGGCGAGTGGTTCCGATTGGTGGCAACTCGCTGATTGTGGCGAACTTCGAGGCGCGGCTTCGCAGCCCGTTCTATCCAGAGCTGATTCAGTACACGTTTTTTGCCGATGCGGGCGATGTCTGGCAGCGGGGACGTTCGGTTGGTGCGAGCGATCACAAGGCGTCGGCACTCTGGTTGAACGGACTGAAATGGACGCCGGGGATTGGCATTCGTGTTTTCACGCCGGTGGGGCCCTTCCAGGCCAACGTGGGGTACAATCCGTACTCCCGGCCCGCAGGTGCCATCTATTTCGATCAGGTGCCGAGTGCAACGGGATTCGCACCGCTGCACTGCGTGAGTCCGGGCAACAGAATTCCGGCCGTGAAGAACGCGAACGGCGACGTGGAGCAACTGTCGGGCAACACCTGTCCGGCCACATTCGTTCCTGCGCAAACGCGCACATTTCTCAGTCGTCTCACGCTCACCTTTTCCATCGGCCCGGATTTTTGAGCAGCCGCACGCTCGTCGCATGACACGCCGCAACCTCATCGCCCTCATCAGCCTGTGCGTGCTCGTCACGCTCGGGGCGATTGTCGTTGGCGTGGCCGTGTTTGCGACGCAGTCGGAATACGGCCAAACGGCAATGCGGCAAGCCATTGAAGCGCGAGTGAAGGCATCGATCGACGGCAAGGTGCACATCGGGCGCATCAGCGGGAGCTTCCTGACGGGCGTCACGATTGATTCGCTGGAATTGCGCGACGACGAGGATTCATTGTTCGTCGCGACTGGGAAGGTGACGCTGCGTTACGACCCACGTGATCTCGTGGACCGGCGCCTCTACTTCAGCAGCGTCGACGTCGAACATCCCGCGATCGTTTTACGCCAGCACGAAAACTGGCAATGGAACTACAAGCGACTGTTCAGGGTCGGCAAGAAGAAGCCGACGCCGAAGGGGCCCGAACGCGGCTTCGGTGATTTCGTGATTCTCGATTCCGTGCACATCAGAAACGGCGCAAGTTTCCGGTTGACGATTCCGTGGCACGCCGACGATTCGCTGCATGGAGCGAAGAAAGACAGTGCCATTCGTGTGAACGTCGCACGCAAGGAACACGAGATCCGGCGCACGCGAGAAGGCCTCACGCAGAATTATCGCTGGACGAATGCGTACGCGTTCCTGCCCCATATTCGCATTGCCGACCCAGACACGGTGGGTCAGAAGTTCATCATCGACACGATGCACGCCGATGAATCGATGCCACCGTTCAAGTGGAGCAACATCAAGGGCGTTGCGCGTGTGCTGGGCGACAGCGCGTGGTTTACCGCATCGCACTGGGACCTGCCGCACTCCACCGGATTTGCGGACGGCAAGGTCGTCTGGGGCAGCGACCTGCCCGTGCGGTATGCCATCCATCTTACGGGCGACAGCGTGTCGCTCTCGGACGTGGCGTGGGTGTATCCGACGCTTCCCACGACGGGCAGCGGCACCATGAAGCTCGATATCCAGAACGAGCGTGACCTGCGCAAGCTCGATTATGTCGTTCACGACATGGACGTGCGCTCGACCAAGTCGCGTCTCCGTGGGCAAATGACGTTCGAGACTGGCGGAACTGTGCTCGGGGTCCACGACGTGAAGCTTCAGGCCGACCCCGTCGACTTCGACCTCCTACGCACCCTGAATGGAAAGCCATTCCCCGCCGATTGGCAGGGAACGCTGACCGGAACAGTGACGGCGCGCGGCGGGCCGCTCACGCACTTTTACGTCGACGCGTCGGACCTGACCTTCCGCGACGCGCACGTGCCGGGCGCCGTATCGCACCTGCAGGGGAAGGGCGAGCTGGACATCCTGTATCCGGCCTTTACCGCATTTCACAAATTCTCCGCGCAGACCACCGGTTTTGACCTCCGTACCCTCGTCGCGATCTATCCGGCGTTTCCGCGCATGACCGGCATCATCAGTGGTTCCGCGGTGCTGGACTCATCGTGGCTCGACGTCCGCGTCTCCAACGCCAACCTCACGCACACGGACGGGCCGGCCGAGCCGACGCATGCGACGGGGGGAGGTCGTATTACGTACGGCGTGCAGTTCATGCGATACGACATGACACTGCAGGCTTCACCGCTTTCGCTGACGACGCTCAACCGCTCGTATCCGAAGCTTCCGCTCCGTGGCGTGTTCAACGGACCGATCCACGTCGCAGGCATTGC
>JBDTXZ010000173.1:0-6817 GCA_040005935.1 bacterium
TTCATGAACACGGACTCTACATGGCGTCTAAGCGACAGGCAAGCCCGCACTTCGCTCATGCGGGATGACAGCGGCGGAACTATTGCCAGCTGCGACTGCGCAATAGCAGGTGCAGGGGCGGTAGCAACCGGTCGACGCAACGCTCTGTCATCCCGCAGGAGCGAGCGCAGCGAGCGAGTGTCGGGATCTACCGTAACATCCGCCAAGCAGGCCGAGGTTGGACGAATAGCAGATCCCGACATTCGCTCCGCTCATGCGGGATGACAGGACGTGATGGCGTTACGTCCACCGGTTGAATTCACCGGTCCTTCGCTGCGCTCAGGACGACAGAGGATGACGCGCATGGTGGCGGCGCCAGGCCTCCCACACATTCGCGACAAGCAACCCCGCCAGCAGGAAATACACCGCGCCCACCAATTCAAAGACCGCGTAGCTGACCACCGCCACGAGCGCTCCATTGATCAACTGATCGCGGTACTTTGGTGGCGACGTGGGCGGGTCCGTCACCATGAAGAACGCGAAGTAGAGGGCGGCGTGCAGATCCGGCGCCCGATACAACTCCGCGACCTTCGCCGGATCGCCGACGAATGCCGTCAGCGTGAACAAGAGGTAGTAGCTGCCGAGGAACGCGAGCACGAGGGGAAGCTTGTGTACTCGTGCGGCGATGAAGAGGCCCGCGGCGAACAACAGCGCGATCGCAACTGGCGCCACGTCCGGAAGTGCACCCCACCAGCTCTGCGCCGTATCGAAGGTGAAATACGTGACCACGAGCCCCAGCGCCGCCGGGTTGAACACGTTCGCGGTCCTCACGCGAACGACGTACTTGCTGAGTACCGCAATTCCCGTCGTCACCATTGGGACGTACCACGGCTCGTGAGGACTCAGCACCATCACGACGATAAGCGCAGTGAGAAGCGCGCCATCCGGGAACACCCATCTCCGCCGCCGGACGCGCAGTATGGGCGCGTCGATGGCGATGGCCACGGCGATCGCGGTGACGATCCCAGGCATGACAAGCGCGAAGCCCTCACCGGCGGACGCAATGGCCGCGAGCAGCGTGAGTACGACAATGAGCAAACCCTTTGGCGTGCGGATGAAGCGACGAAATGTCACGAGGCCACGGCCCCGACATATCGACTGAGCCCACGCGTGGCGAAGCGCTCCAGCGATTTCGAGATGATGAGGCCATCAACGCTATGTTGCTCGAGCAGCGCAATGCCGTCGCGTCCTCCTATCACGAACGCCGCAGTGGCCAACGCATCCGCTACCATCGCCGATGATGCAATGACCGTCGCGCTGATTGATGCCGAGGCCGTCGTGCGGGAACGAGGGTCGATGATGTGATGCTCGTCCGGCGGTGCATTGGATGACAACCGGCGCTCGTAGTCTCCCGATGTGCAGACCGCCACGTTCGACACGTGCAATGTCTGGATCAACGCGTCGACTTCACGTGGATGCCGAATGCCGACGACCCATGGCGCGCGCATCGCATTGGTTCCTCCAAGGTAGAGATCACCACCCGCATCGATTGCGAAGTTTGTGTAGTCGCGCAACTCACGCATGGCCAGGTCGACGGCGAGACCCTTTGCCACAGCGCCCAGGTCCAACATCAAGGGCTTGAGCAGCGTGACTGTCTTCGCGTCCGCATCCACGTGCACGTCGCGCCAATTCGTCTCGTGCGACGCGTCGGCCGCCGTGTTGACGATCGCTCTCGTCCGATACGCGATGTTGTCGCCGCGCGCCTCCATGAGGTGCCCGATTGTCGGGTCGAAAGCTCCTCCCGTTTCCTGGGCGAGCGCGAGCGCAAACCGCAGCGCACCAAACAGCATCGGGCTCGCGGGCACCGCCTCGCCAACGTGGTGCAACAGCCGGCTCACTTCGCTGGTGGGGTCAAAGCGCGAACAGCACGCCTCGATTTCACGACACCACTCGAACGCGCGATCGACAGCAGCGTCACGCGCCACCCTCTCCGTATCAGTGGCGCAATGACCGATTACCTGCATGGAGACCACCGTGCCCATGAGCGCCGTGCTGCGGACGTATGCGTCAACGCCGGCGCTCACTTCGCTTTCTTCAGCGCTTCGACCACGGCGTAGTAATAGGCGTCGGAGCTTTGCGTCGCGCCCGACACGTAGTCGACTTCAGCGCTCTGGCGCGTGAGGACCTGTGGCGGCAGCTGCGATATGCGAGAGCACGAGTAGCGCGTACGGCATTCCGATATCTCCGCGGACATGATGCGGCCATTCTTGATCTCCACCGTTGCCTCGATGTCGCCATGACGCGACGTACCCCACCCGGAATACGTGCCGTCCTTGTAAACGACATGCGTGCTGTCGGATGCCACCTTCGCCGTCGTGTCGACGATCGTTGCGGGAGCAGGCACCGGTACGGGCGCGGGAGCCTCCGTCGCAGCCACAACGGTCGCTGCGCGCGGTATCGAGTCACCGCGTGGTGCACTGTCGGCCATCCGTGATCCCGGGGGTGCGTCCGACGCGGCCTTAGATGGTGTACCATGTGGCTCGACAGCATGCGACGCGATTGCGTGGGTGGTCGCGAGTGACTCGCCGACCGACGCGAGCGGACGCGACTCCTCGCGCGCGCTCGTATCAGCACGCGCCGGCGATGCGACTGCCGCTGGCCGACGCACTGCTGCTTGCGTCGCAATGCGATTTGCCGCGGTGCGCGTACGCACGAATCCCGCCGTGTAAATCGAGAGGACGGTGGCGGTGCCGACTGCGAGTAATGTTGCATGACGACGTCCACCGGAGAGGTGGCCGTCTGTGCCAGCGCGCGAGTGTGGTGGTTCAGTTGTCATATCCTCTCTATGCGTTAGACGCATGCGATGCGAGCGTCTGCAGTGTGTACGCGTTGTCGCGCTTGGTCGTTTGGCATTTCTTCCTCTCACATCATCGACAGACTCGGCGGCACGTACAGCGTGCCCATCAATCGTGCCGCACACGTGAGCTGTGACTCACATCACATTTGTGAGGTACGATTCTCGCGGAGGCATTTGACGTGACCGTCACCACAATTTTTCTCCAGGAGCGCAGTATGAACTCACGGCAGATTCTTCGAGCGACGTTGTTCGTCGCGGCACCTCTGGCATTGCAGGCGTGCGCGACCAAGGGGTACGTTCGCGAGCATATCGCGACCGCGCAACTCCAATCCGACTCCGCACTCAACGTTGCGATCTCCACCGAGCGTGCCGCGCGCACGCAGGGCGATAGCGACAACGCAGCACGCATCACGGCACTCCGTTCGGATCTTGACAGCATGCGCGTGCAGTTCAACGCGAAGATCGCCGTCGTGGAAGACGGCATTCGCTTCGCCGTGCCCGTAACGTTCGGGTACAACGACGCGAACGTTCCCGACAAGGACAAGGCGGTGCTCGAGCGCTTTGCCAAGGTCTCGCAGAAGTACTATCCGGGTTCGACCATCACGGTCGAAGGATTTGCTGACCCGGCAGGCTCAGCGAAGTACAACCTGGTTCTTTCGAAGCACCGCGCGGATAACGTTGGCCAGACGCTCGCGACACTCGGCGTCCCACAGGCACAGCTTCGCACGGTCGGTTACGGCGAGACGCGTCTGATCGCCCCGGGCGCAAAGAAGGATGATCCGGGTGCCGAGAAGAATCGTCGTGTGGTGTTCGTGATCGAAACGGGAGCGGCAGAAGCGGCAACGGTTGCCTCGCTACCGTGACGTCATGAAGGCTTGTCATCCCCCACGAGAAGACGCCCGTGTCGGGATGACAAGTCCGTCAGCATGCAAGCACGTCGAGGTTCGAGTACGATGAGGTCGGCAATGTTGCCGGCCTCCTTCGTTTCCCCTGTCGTCCTGGGCGCGGCGAAGAACTGCACCAGCCACAGTTCACCAAGAACACCGTCGATACCGTCGGTCTACCCGACCTGATTGTCGACTCGCGCGCGACGCAACGAAACGGGGTGAACCGGACGGAGAACCTTCCGGCGACCTTCTGCAGCGTTGAAGAGGGCAACATCACGCCGGGTGACCATGATCTGATGCGCTTCACCGTGACGACGCCGAATATCGGGGATGCGGATGTCTTCGTCGGCAGTCCGCTCAAGCACATGGACCCGAACGGCGATGGCAGCTTCGCCGATCAGGACGGCCTGTACGAGTTCGCGACCTGTCATCAGCATTTCCACTTTCAGCATTACGCAACCTACAAGCTGATTGACTCCTCGGGTCGCACGTGGAAGGCGGCCAAGCGCGGCTTCTGTATGCTCGACACCGATCCGTATAACGTTGGCACGGGTGACGGTACCTGGAACTACCGCAACTGCGGCTCGCTTGCCGCCGACGGCTTCCAGGGCATCAGCAGTGGTTGGGCCGACACGTACGCCTTCAAGCTCGGCGGGCAATACTTCGTGCTCGACGGCGGTGATGGTCAACCGGTGGTTCCACCTGGCACCTACACGATCCAGGTCGAGGTCAACCCAGCATACGCTCCCGACCAAAAGGGAAACTGCCCGCGCGTGAAGGATCCGCTCACCGGCCAATGTCATCAGTTCGCTGACGTCGTAAGCGCACCCGCACCGGGTTTCGAGTCCGAAAACGGCTACTGCTGATTGATAACGGAGCAATATCTTTCGCGTGTCCGGTTTGCCCGGAGAATGGCGTTCGATCAAGAATGACGACTCAACACGCGCGCGCATGACTCGCCGAGCTCAACCGCAGAGATCAATTCGGCCGACCAGAGTATCGGGCCAGCGGACGCTGCATAACTTATGTGACGAGCCGCAAGCGGGCGAAGTTGCCCCTCGATCTCTTGCTTTAAATTGCACCCAGGGTGGGCGGTCTGACGACGCTCGACGCACGAGCACCCGCGACCTCGCCCGGCGCTTCACGCCATTGCACGGCGACGCGTCTTCCGTGAAACGCGCTGACACGGAAGTCGCCATCGGGCGAACACGCGATGTGACGGAAGAGCGCACGAGCGTCACCGAGCTGCTGGCGGATCTCCGCGCCGGCCGGCCCGATGCATTCGACCGTATCCTTCCACTCGTTTATCAAGAGCTTCGTCGCACTGCACGACGGGAGCTTGCTGCGCGTCCGAGCGACACGTTGTCAACGACGGCACTCGTCCACGAGCTCTACCTCAAGTTCTCGAGCTCGCAGCATGCGGACTGGCACACACGCGCGCACTTCCTCGGCGTCGCTGCCGTCGCCATGCGACACATCCTGGTCGATCGCGCGCGTCGACGGACGGCCGACAAGCGAGGTGGAACGCAGCGAGCCGTCACGCTCGACGACGCGTTGGTGGCGAGAGACACGCAGGCGGAATCGTTGCTGGAACTTCACGAAGCGCTCGATCACCTCGCGACCCTCAACCCACGCCTCGCGCGCGTGGTCGAGTGCCGGTTCTTCGGAGGAATGACGGAGCCGGAAACGGCGGAAGCGCTCGGGATTACCGAGCGCACGGTGCGGCGAGACTGGGTCAAGGCGCGTGGCCTGCTCTACCAGGCGCTGGGCGCTGACCGCGCACGAGATCTCGATCCCTCGAGCACACTGCCGCTCAGCCCATGATGGGATCGCTCTCGCCCGAGCGATGGAGCGTGCTGGAACCGCTGCTGGACGCCGCACTCGAACTCGACCCCTCATTGCGAGCGGCGTTCATCGACGACGCATGCCGCAACGATCTCTCGTTGCGCATCGAGGTCACGGCGTTGATCGTCGCGTGTGAACGCGGGAACTCGCTGCTCGCCACGCCTGCAGTGGTCGCGTTTGCGCCGCTGCTCGCGGAGCCGAGCCCCGAACTACCGGCGGAACTTGGCGGACGCTACCACATTGTGCGTGAGATTGGCCGCGGCGGAATGGCCACGGTACATCTGGCCGACGACCCGAAGCACAGTCGGCAGGTGGCGATCAAGGTGCTGCACACGGAAGTCGCGCGCATGACTGGGCGTGATCGCTTCATCCGCGAGATCGAGATCGCGGCCAGCCTTTCGCATCCGCACATCCTTCCACTTCACGACTCGGGCGAAGTGCTCTCGGGGCAGAGTGGCGAGCATTCGTTCTTGTACTTTGTTTCTCCGTTCGCCGCTGGAGAATCGCTACGCGACCTGCTCCTGCGTGAGCCGCGCATGCGAGTGAGCGAAGTGGTGCGGCTCGGTCGTGAGATTGCTCTCGCTCTCGATTACGCACACCGCCAGGGTGTGATACATCTCGACATCAAGCCGGGCAACATCCTCCTGCAGGAGGGACACGCCGTCATTGCGGACTTCGGTATTGCTCGCGCGATGTCCACGGTCGGTGACGATGCGGTCGTCGCGGCGATGCCGCTCATGGGCACGCCGTCGTACATGAGTCCAGAACAGGCGAACGGAGCGACCGACGTCGACGCGCGGAGCGATATCTACTCGCTCGGCTGCGTGCTCTACGAAATGCTGACTGGTGTGCGGCCATTCGTTCGCAACGCGTCCGCCGAGCACAGCGCGCACGCGCCGGCGACATTGCCGCGCGATCCCGCGTTGGTGAACCGCAGCGTGTCGCGCGAGCTTGGCCGAGCCATCATGCGTGCGGTGGCACCGTCGCGCGATGACCGGTTCCAGACCGCCGGTGCGCTGGCTGAGGCGTTGGACGCAAGCGCGCGCGCCGTGATGATACGCAAGTCACGCATCAGGTCCGCTATTATCGGAACCACCATCGGGACCGTCGTCGTCGCACTGCTGCTCGCATTCTGGACGACGCTGGGTGACGCCCCGCTCGATGAGAATCTCATCGCCATTGCGCCGTTCGACGTTGCCGCGCCATCGCTCGTGTTGTGGAAGGAAGGAATGGTCGACGTGATGTCGCG
>JBDTXZ010000174.1:0-6803 GCA_040005935.1 bacterium
AACCAGCGCGACGGCAAGCACCAGGAGGCTCAGATGTTATACGACAACGACCCGCCAGAGCTTCTCGGCGCCATCGCGGACGACCGGCTTCGGCTGATCTTCACCTGCTGCCACCCTGCGCTCGCGATGGAAACCCGCGTTGCACTAACGCTGCGCATGGTCGGCGGACTGACCATGCCTGAGATTGCCCGTGCGTTCCTCGTGCAGGAGACCGCCATGGGGCAACGGATCACTCGCGCCAAGGCCAAGATCAAGGCGGCTCGCCTCCCGTATCGCGTACCATCCGCCGAGGATCTTCCAGCTCGCGTCTCCGGCGTGCTCGCCGTCCTCTTCCTCGTCTTCAACGAGGGCTACCTGGCGACCGGCGCCGACGCCGATCCCATACGTCCCGGTCTCACCGCCGAGGCCATCAGGCTCACTCGGCTCATCCGTGCGCTCATGCCTGAGGAAGGTGAAGTGGCGGGTCTGCTGGCACTGATGCTCCTCACCGAGGCCCGTCGTACCGCTCGGGTCTCGGAGACTGGCGAACTGGTCGCCCTTGACGAGCAGGATCGCGAAACGTGGGACGCGAAGCTGATCGCCGAGGGACATCGGCTGGTGCGCGAGCGCTTGGCCACCGGTATCGCCCCGGGCCGCTATCAGATCCTCGCGGCGATCAACGCCGTGCACACGTCCGCCAGCGACATTCGCGACACTGACTGGCCGCAGGTGATTGCCCTCTACGACCAGCTCGTCCGTATCGATCGGTCGCCGATCGTTGCGCTCAATCGGGCCATCGCTGTTGCCGAGCGCGATGGGCCCGAGGTCGCACTGGCAGCTGTCGACGGCCTCGAGCACGCGTTGGCGCACTATCGCGCCTATCATGCAACCCGCGCCGACTTTCTGCGCCGGCTAGGACGCAATCCGGAGTCGCGCGCGGCGTACGACCAAGCACTCGAACTGGCCGGCAACACCGCCGAGACCAGCTACCTGACCCGACGCCGCGACCAGCTTTGGTAGCGCGTCCTTTATCTCTTGAAAGGAGCACGCAATGTCGAAAGTTGTTGCAATCATGTCCATGTCGCTGGGCGGCTTCGTCGCCGACCTCAACGATGGCGTTGCCGAAGTATTCGACTGGTACATGCACTCGGGGAACGTCGTAATCCACACCGGAGGGTCGGACGACATGACGTTCAACACCTGGCTTCAGTCCCGTGGCTGTCTTCGACGCCCTGCTTCCGCAGCTAGTGGTCCTTCGCGCCTTGGCGGATGGATACGAGAGTCCCAACCCTCAAGCCGACTTGCCAACTCGGCCTACGGTCGTCGGCTTCTCGCTTGACCCGGGCTGAAGACTGGGTACAGGCATTAGACAAACTGGCGATATCAACGACACGGATGTCTTCTTGTCGGAGTCGCTTCTCCCCGGTTTCCTCATGCTCCACTCGGGAAGCTTGATTTCGGAATCGGGTGGTGCCGGCTAGGCCCAATACGGTTCAGATACGGGTTGTCATCCTGCAGAAGCGAAGCGAGTGTCGGGATCTACTTTCCTTGCTCTGTTGCGTTCGTCGCGCGTGGACAGAAGATCCCGACACGCGCTCGCTGCGCTCTCGCCTGCGGGATGACATCCATTCGCACCCTGACTGAACAGCATGTCGCCTAGGCCATCGTTGCCGCAGAATCGTTACCGCTAACCACAGAGGCTCTTGTGCATAGAATCATCTCAACGATTCTGATTTCGGCGCTCGTAAATGCGCCGTTGGCAACGCTGCACGCCCAGTCGTCGAAAGTGCCCCCCGCGATCTCCTCGATTCGGGAAGCGGACATCAAACGCGACCTCTTCGTCATGGGCGGCGACGACTTTCGCGGACGCGAGGCCGGCACCATCGACGAGATGCGCGCCTCCGTCTGGGTCGCCGACGAGATGGAGAAGATCGGCCTGAAGCCACTCGGCGACATGGGCAGCTGGTTCCAGTGGTGGAACATGCGCCGCTCTCGCATCTCGAGCACGTCCAGCTCAGTGAACCTCGGCGCGAAGTCACTCGCGTTGTGGACGGAGGTCACGCCCGCGTCGAACACTGCGGGAGACGTCAGTGCGCCCACCGTCTTCGTGAGCGATTATCGCGACAGCACGATCGACGTGCGCGGCAAGGTGGCGGTAGCAATGCTCGTTGCGCCGGCACCGGCGCAGATCCGATCGACGACGAACACCTACGAGTACAACTACACCCGTCCGGCCATCACGGCGATGTCCAATACGCTCATGCGTCGAGGTGCCGCGGCGGTGGTGTTAGTTGCGGATTCGGTGGCGGAGATCGCCTTCGACGCCGTGGCGAAGGTGCAGTCACGCGGGACGTATGACGTAATCGGCGGGGTGCCGCGCTTCGTTCGCCAGCCGAACCCGAACGCTGCGCCCGGACAGCAGGTTGTGCCTCCGCCCCAGCGTACATTGGTGCCAGTGCTGCTGGTCCACCGTGCTTCTCTTGCCGATTGGCGCAACGACGGACAAATGGTAGACATCCGCATGCGGCTCGAGGTGTTCGACTATCCCTCCACGAACGTGATCGGCGTCATTCGCGGCACGGATCCAAAGCTGCGCAACGAATACGTTCTCTTCAGCTCGCACCAGGATCATGATGGTGTGCGCTACACGGTGGCCGGTGATTCGATCTGGAACGGCGCAGACGACAATGCGACGACGAGCGTCGCGCTTCTCGCCATCGCGCGCGCGTGGAAGAAGCATCCGAGCAAGCGTTCGGCGCTCTTCATCTTTCATGGCGCCGAAGAACGCGGGCTGCTCGGCTCGCGCTATCACGTGGCGCATCCTGTCGTGCCGCTCAGCAGTATCGTCGCCGTGCTGAATGGCGACATGCTCGGCCGTAACCACCCTGACACCGCGGCGCTCATGGGCACGCAGCCGCCGCATCGAAACTCTACGCAACTGGTACAGATGGCGATCGACGCAAACAAGGCGACAAGCAAGTTCGTGATCGATTCGCTGTGGGATCGCCCGTCGCATCCGGAAGGATGGTACTTTCGCAGCGACCACGTGCCGTACGCGGAGAAGGGTGTGCCTGCGCTGTTCTTCTCCTCGAACCTGCACAACGATTACCACACGCCGCGCGACGAACCGAAGACGATCGACTACGCGAAGCTGACGCGCATCACGAAGTGGATGTACATGACGGGGTGGCTGGCAGCAAATGGGGCGCGGCCTGCTGTGGATTCAGGCTTCGTATTGCGCTGAGGCGCCTGCGACTTGACGTCTGAACTCTCGCTTGATGTTGTCGCGCATCGCGAGTGGCTTGTCGCGCTGACGGTTCTCCCCCCAATGGGCGTTGCCATCGACCTGGGGTGCGGGCGCGCGGACGATCTGCGCAGTTTGGCCGCTCGGCACTCCGGCACCGACGTGCGACTGATTGGTGTCGATCTCTCTGATGCTGCCGAGGTGAGTGTGACGACGGCAGCCGCGGCCGATTCGCGAATCAGCTTTCGGCGCGCAAGCCTGAACGACCGCCTCCCGTTCGATGATGCCTCCGTTGATCTCGCGTACTCACACAATGTGATGGAGTGTCTTCGCGACCCGACATCGTTCGCGCGTGAAATCGCGCGGGTGCTTCGACCGGGCGGCCAACTCGTCATCGCGCATTGGGATTGGGACTCTCAGATCTTTGACGGTGTCGACAAGGCGGCCGTCCGTCGATTGGTGGCCGCGTTTGCCGACTGGAAGCAAGCATGGATGGAGCACGCCGACGGGTGGATGGGTCGCCGCCTATGGGGCATCTTCAACGCGACCGGTTCATTCGAGGGGGCAGTTCAAGCGCGCGCCTTGATCAACACCATCTATCATGCGCCTTGGTTTGGGCACCAGAACGCCACGGCATTTGCTGGTCTCGTCACGCGGGGGCTCGCTGCCGCGGAGGATAACGATCGCTTCTTGCACGATCAGGAAGTGCTGCACGCGCGCGGGCAATACTTCTACAGCATCACCGGCTATGCGTATGTTGGGTACCGGAGGCCGTCTGACGAGGCGTTGGTGAATCGAGCCTAAGCTAGCCGCAGTGCTGTTCAGTTGGGGTGCGAATGGATGTCATCCCGCAGGCGGGAGTGCAGCGAGCGCGTTTCGGGATCTTCTGTCCACGCGCGACGAACGCGACAGAGCATGGAAGGGGATCCCGACACTCGCTTCGCTCCTGCGGGATGACAACCCTTATCTGAACGTATTGCAGCTAGCCGAAAGGCAGGCGGAACGCGCGGAACGTACCGCGAAGCGCGACGCAATCCGGAAGGAGATCGAGGAATACCTGAACGGACTAACTATCGGGTGAGCTGCGCGCGCCGCCTCACTGCTCTTCATGAAGTTTCGTCGGCGCCCGTCCAGCCAAGGAGGGCGCGAGGAGAATCTGGAGTCCCGCGATTCCGTGTGAGGCGTACAGGCTGCCGATCGCCGTCGTCACCGCAGGCTCCTCGTTGCGTATCGCCTCGTGCACACGCTCAACCACGATGTTGGGCGGATTCCATAGTTCGTCGAGCAACGACGGAACTTTGCCGACCTTGAGCTCGCGGCGTCCCTTTCGACAGTTCGCCTTGAAGGCATCGAAGTCGTCACCGAACGTCAGCGTCTCGTTAGGGACGTCGACATAGTGGAGCACATCGTAGTTGACGCCTAACGCGTCGATGACGTGCGTGCTAAGCTCGAGGAGAATGCACTCAGACGACGCTGGCACGGCGAACGAGAAACCGTTGTCTCCAACGGCTTTCACGTCAATCGTGAACGAGCGACGCTCAGTTTGTCCAAGGAAGGGCGGCTCCGGATTCCACACCGTTGCCGTCACCGCCATTGGGCCAGGCACGAGAATCCTCGGCGCATCCGGCATCGCCGGGTACTGTTCCTTTGTTCGATAACCGACGGCGATCTTCCACGGGAATCGCGTGAGCGGCAAGGGAATGGACGACGTCTCCAGCGTCACGAGCACCGTGGAACGCCACGCTTGGCGCAGGAACTTGAATGCTGTGCCTGTGCCCTGGCGTGCAGGCATGAGGACGCCTAGAATCGCGAGGCAGATGAACTCCGCGCGCCCCTGCGTCGGCAAGCCGTCCTTGACTCGATCGACCGTATCGACGAGTGTGGCGCGAGGGTAGAAGGGTCTCGGGTCATCAATGGAAACAGACCACCGGCCGATAAGCGTGAGTGCCTCCGGCCTGACAGTGAGCCGCGAAATCGCAACGTTGGTCGGAAGCTTTTGGCGCGTGTCGATTTTCTCCGTTGGGATGATCGCGCCGAGATTGGACGGAATCATCGCTTCGACAAGGGCGGAGAGCACTGCGGACATGATGAAGCCGATGACTCCGCCGACGAGCGCGCCCGCGATCACGCCGATGACGATCGCCGTGGCCCACCTGAGGTACACAGGCAGGTGAATGTCGACGTCGGGATCGTCGATCTCGAAGTCGTGGAGCTCCAGACCCAGTTTCTCGTCGACGAGCACCGGAGTGGCCCGAAACGCGATGCGCGCCTCGAAGCCAAATCCATCCACATCTCCCTTTCCGACGATCCGCCCTTCGATGCGTCCATCGCCCAGCCAGAGGTCGAGCTCAGGCACTTGAATGTCGAAGTCCGAAAACGGATCCGGCACGTGCTTGATCGGCTTACGCAGCATGCCTCCACCAACCGGCGACGGCGTCTCGCCGGCTAACTCGGCGAGGCCAGCCGGCGTCAGCAGATAGTCCTTCAATCGCTTCGCGCCATCGGCCTTGTCGAGGTCGGTCACCGGCGCCACGCCGCCGCGCGCGAGGAACGCATCATGGACAAACGCATCGATGCGCCGAGCGGTGAGGACGTCGCGTGCGAGTTTACGCATGGCGGGGTTTCGGACGGTACGCTGGAACCCATCGTTGCTAAGACGAAGCCCGAATCCCGATGGTCCATCCGGAAGAAACGGCACCACCTGGAACGGCGGAGGTGTGGGCTCCGGCGCATACTGAAGACTGAGCGCCAGTGTCTGCGCATCGACCCACGCGATGGCCGGCAGTGCATCGACGGTCAGCAGGTCTTCGCTCGGCACGCCGTATTTGAGGCCAAGGACAAGACCAGCTTTCTGGAAACCACCCTGCTTGAGGCGCTTGGTCATCATCGCGCCGACAGCTGCCTCGATCACACCGACCGCGATGGGTTTCACCTGCGGAGCGATCCGCGCCTGCGACGGCGGATCGAAGTGAAAGGTGGCGACCGTGTTCGTCGTGTCGACGCCGAATTCAGCATTCAGCCCAATCGCAGGTGCCGCCGAAAGCTGACGCACCGTGAGCGTCGCTGACGCACTGACGTGGCCGGACAGCAAACCGATACTCTTGCCGATTGCCAGTATTTCGATCGAGCTCTCATTGAACGACATCTCGACTGTGGCATTCGCCGAGCCGACAATTGGCTGAAGCCGAACGGTGCGGATGATGATCTGGGCGCGAATTGTTCCGAACGGCGTGAACAGCGAATCCTGGATCGCGGCGGGTGGCGCGAGGATGTCCGATGTGCTGCCGTCTGGCGCAGTGTCGATCGGCGTGTTGAGCAGCTGGCGCTCGATCACGCCGCGTGCGATCTCGATATGAAGGTGTGGCACGGTGTCTTCCGTAAGAGGCGCTTCAAGCCGACACAGTCATCGTCAGCGCGTGGCGTATGGACGGCGGTATGACCGCGAGCGCAAGGCGCCACCGATGCGTCGCGTTAGGCGGACGCGACAGTGATGTGAATCACCATCGCGACGCGCGGTTCGTGTATCTGCTCAGCGGTGCCCGCTCACCGCCTGTTGTTGAGCACTTGCTTTGCGATCGTC
>JBDTXZ010000175.1:0-6788 GCA_040005935.1 bacterium
TTGTGCAGGATGAACAGGCTCTCGAAAAAGAACGAGTAGCTCCGTGATCGCACGAGAGAAAACACGTCTTGCGGTATGCGGTCGAGCCGATACGCGCGAAAGGCTCCCGTGGCATCGTACGGCATTCCCAACACGGCGCGCGTAAGGAAGTGGCCGATGCCGGTCATCATTCGGCGGTAGAGATTCCACCCCGGCAAACTGTCCATCGTCGTCCAGCGCGACCCAACGACGACGTCCGCAATGTCCGCGGCGCGCAGGAATGCGGGAATGTCTTCAGGACTGTGGCTGAAGTCGCAATCGAGGGTAACGAGACGCTGGTAGCCGCCTTCATACGCCGCGGCGATGCCATCGAGGTGGGCGCTGCCAATTCCGTTCTTGCCCGCTCGGTGGCGCACGGTCAGGCGCGGATAATCGGCGCAGAGCGCCTCGAGGAGCGGGCCCGTGCCGTCAGGAGAATTGTCGTCGATGAACAAGACGTCGACATCGAGATCGAGAGCCTTGATGGCCGCGACCATGCGAGGCGCATTGTCCCGCTCATTGTAGGTCGGGACCATCACCAGCGTCTTGAGTGACGTGTTCGTGCTGTTCACCGGTGACGGCTCACGTTCGGGCGCGTGCGTCAGGCCTCAACGACGGAGATGTCCGGCAAGGGGAAAAGCATCTTGCCCCCACGCTGCATGAAGGCGCGCTCTCGCTCGAGGAGATTCTCGCGAAAGTGCCACGGCATGGCCAGGAAGTAGTCGGGCTTGCGCGCGTGCGCCTCCTCTTCCGAGATGATCGGAATGTTCGTTCCCGGCGTGTACGCGCCAAACTTGTCCGGATTCACTTCGGCAATTGCAGGAATCTCGTTGACGCCAAGTCCGCAATACTGGAGGATGACATTGCCCTTGGTGGACGCGCCGTAGCCCAGGAGGGACGCGCCGCTCCGCCGAATGTCGTCCAGCGTCGTTATAAGGCGATCGCGATGCGAGGCAACTCGTGTCGCAAACTCCTGGTAAGGCTCGAGCGTATCGAGCTTCGCGGTCTGCTCCAGCGATACAAGCGCATTGATCGCACTCTTGTTCGGCCGATGCAGTGCGTCCTCATGACAGACCGTGACCGAGAAGCTTCCGCCGTTCACGTCATTCAGCTGCGCGTCGATGACGCGAAGACCACACGCGTGCATCATCCATCGGATTTGCTCGAACGCGTAGTACTCGAGGTGCTCGTGGCAGATGGTGTCGTACGCGTTCTGCGTGAGCATCGACAGCAGGTAACTCTGCTCGAAATACCAGACGCCCTGCGGCGCGAGGACCGCCGCAATGTCGCGCACGAACGCGAGCGGATCGTCGAGATCGTAGAACATCGCGATCGACGTGATGATGTCCGCGCGTTGCTCACCATGATGGTGCTGGAACGTGGCGGCCGAAAAGAATTCCGGAATGGGGTGAATGCCTTCCTCGTAAAACGCCCGGTATTTTGCGATGGTCGGATCCATGCCCACGCGGTGCGCGGCCGGCGGCATGAACGACAGCAGCGTGCCGTCGTTGCTCCCGATGTCCAGCACGATGGCGCCGTCCCGCACGGGGAACTTGGCGAGCAGCGCGCGCACCGAATTGCCAAGGTGCCGCACCATCGACTGGTTGAGCCCCGATCGATAGCCGTAATTCCCGCCATACATCTCGGAGGTATCGTATGTGTGCCGGAGCTGCACCAGGCCGCACGACTCATCGCCGAAACACTTCACCAGTTCGAGCGGCCCAGCCGTGAGGACTTCGCTCGGTGAGCGGGGAAACACCCCCGTCAGGTGCTGCACACCAAGCGACAGAATGGATTCAAGCCGCGCGTTGCCACAGCACCGGCAGGCCACAGTCTCTACGGGATTCATCTCGGCAGGGATCCGGAGTGAGGACGCAACTGATGAAGGTGATGCGAGCCCGATTCGAATACGGATGCAATCGACGCGTTCCCGACGCGCACGCTGTACAGCTCGTACGGGAACTGATAGTCGTCAGGATGGAAGCGATAGTTCGTTACAAAATAGTCCGCCTCATCCAGTGTCGGCACCAGAACAACACGCAACCGATCTTGCGGCAACAGCATTGCGACATTGACTCGGCCCGGATATGTCGCAGCGAAAATGCGGATCTGGCTCGCAGAATCGGTGTGCACGATGTACTCCAGCGCCTTGCGGTACGATAGTCCCCAATAGTCCAGCTCGAAGCGCTGTTTCACTTCCTTCATGTCGCTACCGGCGAACCGATTGAAGTAGACGTGTTCAAAGGGGTGGTTGCGCACCATGAAGGTCACCACGGGCGCGAGGCACAAGAGCAGCGACGTGCTCAGCAACGCCGACACCATCGGTCGCCGGCCCTCGCCGAAGCGCGCCAACGCGAAATCGAAGATCGCCTCCATGCCAACAGCAGCGAGATACACGAGTGCGGGAATCACAAAGAATAGATGTCGCCACGAGTCATACATGATGGGCCGCAAAATCATCGTGCCCAACACTGGCAGCAGAAACCAGCACAGGACGATCACGTCGAGTTGCCACTCCGGATTGACCAACTCACGCGGTGTGCGCGCGAATCTCACCAGCAGCACGCCGAGTCCAAGGAGGAACAGCGCGCTGACGATGTACGGCGTGGTGATGAGCATCCACGTCGGCACGTAATCCCACGGCAGTGCGGACGCGTCGATCAAGCGGCCGCGGAAGAGATTGACGCCGCGATATGGATTGCTCGTCGAGCCCAGAACCGCATCATGCACAATGCGCAGAAAATCGATGCGCAGCACCGGCCACACGATGGGCAGCAACAACCCCACGACGGCGCCATAGCCCACCAGCAACGCGAGCGTTCGACGGGTGGGTCGCTGAATCAGCGTCGCGCCTGCCGTCAGCAGCATTGGAAAGACGCCAAGTACACGCGTGCCGAGCAGGATCACTGTCGTCACCGCGTGGAGGAGCATTGTGCGCCATCCCGGACGACGGAGCACGCTGTCGAGCGTTAACATCGAGGCGACGAACATCGTGAGAAACGAGATGTCCTTGACGTTGTAGAATGCGTGCGAAAACAGCAGTGGGCTGAGCACCAGGCACACGCACGCCAGCAAGGAAATCCCGGGCCCGAATCGGCGCCGGCACAGGCGCTGAAACAGGACGACGCCAACGAAATACACGAGGAACGTGATCAGGTGACGCATCATGAACGTCGACCGAATGTCCATGCGAGGCAAGAACTTCTCGGCGCGCACCAGCAGAATCTCGAAGACTGGCCCAAAGCGCTCGTACGACGGCCCGCCCGAGGCGCGTAACGAGTCGAGGGCGTGCGCATCCGGTATGAGATGCTCGACGTACATGACGCCGAATTGCCGCGTGGGAAATTCATCCCACGAAATACCGTAGTCCCTGAAGACAAGAAGACCGACCACCAGGAACGCGACAAGGAACGCGACAGTTGTCGCGGCAAGTTTCTTGGATTCAGTGTGGCTGGGCATTGCAGTTCAGACGGTGGAGCACCGGCCCGCGCAACGATTTCACCGGGCGGGCACCGAATATGGCGTCAGGGTCGGCACGGAGTCGCCCGCCGCGAGGTGCACTCCAAACCGGTACCAGCTCCGATCACCGAACCTCGAACGCAGCACTTCGTTGTGCTCGCCGAGGTCCAAGGCGTACACGACGTCGCCCCCAATGCGCCCATTCGCGTCGATGGTATTCGCGGGGAAGAAGGGGGCAAATGACGCAGAGCCCTCGTTGTCTCGGCGAATGTCTTCGAGGCACGCCGCCGGCTGCGTCGGCGGTTCCTGCTTGTCAAACGCGAGCGCCCCTTTTACCAGGCGATCGAGCCGGCCTTGCTCCCGCGGAGGCTGAAGCGCCTCCTCAGCATTGATCGACATGCGAACCGCACACGCCGACGCAGACACCATAAGACGCGCCGCGTTGCCACGGCTCAAGCCCATCTCCCACAAGTAGTGAAGATTGCGCGCCGTCACACCTTCGTTGATGAATACCAACGCGTGATGAAGCCCCGCCTCGCGCGCCATCGTCGGCGGGTCGACCCGCGTTATCGCGGACGCGCGCCGATACATGCGCACTCGGCCGGGCACGCTGTCGCTCATACCGCCGACAAGCCACGCGATGAGCACGCACGCAGGGATCGCGAGCACCGCCGCCCGGCGAACGGTTCCGCGCGTTGCCGCGGCGATGACAAATGGCGCTCGCGCCGTGAGGATGACGATCGCGGGCATTGCGGTAAAGAGAAAGCGCGGTCCTCGAAAGCTGCCGTCATGCCAGTAGACGGCGTAGGCGACGACCTGCGCCAGAAGCATGGCAATCAGGAAGAGATCCCATTTCGTTGGACGCCGTAGCGCAACGAGACCCGCCACGATGACTCCCACCGCCGGCAGCGGCCACTCGAAGAGCAACACATTCAACTGCAGCAGGTACTTCGACGCGAACACGACGGCGCGCAACGGCGTGTGCAGCGTGCCATACGGATCGAGGTGAAATCCGAGTTGGTGCGCGCTACCGTAAAGAACTTCGTAGCCGAGCCGCATTGGTGCGCCGTTCGTCTGCATGTTGACGGCGAACAGCACAGCCACGGGTATGAGTCCACTTACTATCTGGAGGGCCAGCGAACGCACGCGGGTCATGCTGCCGTGGATGTTTGCGAGCTGCATGAGCCCGATCACGCCGGCGACGACGAGCGCATCGAGCGGGCGAACGATGAATGCGCCACCGATGGCCAAGCCAAGCAACGAGGCGGATCGGTTAGCGTCGCGCGGGCGATCGGCCTCGACCCAGATGGCGAGCTGCATCATCGCCACTGTCGTGAGCCACAGCACCGGAAGGTGGTTCATGAAGCTCGCGGCCATGAAGAGCGCGAACGGACTGAGTGCCAGGAGCAGGGCAGACGCGCGCGCCAGGGGCTCGCCATAGGCGCGTCGCGCAAATCCATACAACGACAGGGTGCTCAACGCGAGCAATGCGGGGTTCACCAGCCACCCCGCTCGCAGCGCGATCCCAACGGCTAGAAACGCCGGCCCGCCAATCGGAAACTGCGAATACCACCGATTGCGATCGATCATGTTGTCCATCCCGAAGAATTCGGGATTGGCATCTGGAGGCAGTGCGAGCCGTCCGCTTAACAGGATCTTCGCGTGAAACAACTGCGCGACTTCGTCGGAGTTGTGCGGCTGTCGGCCGAAGCAGATGACCGCGAACGTGGCTGCCGCAGCAAAGGCAAAGAGCGCAACGCCGCCCAGAAAAATCCGCGGCGGAATTCGAAGCACGCGCTCCGTGGCGGATGTCCACAATGCGTCCACGAACGCGGGCCTCACGCGCGACATCGCCAGCAAGACGAGCATCAGCGTGCCGCCTATCACCAACCAGAAGGTGCGCGCATGACCGTACCATTGAATCGCGTCGCCATCCGTGAGGCGATTGGCGAGCGGGTACAGGCCGAAGACGCACAAGAACAACGCGGCGACCATAGGTACGGCCGCCGCGCTGGGCATGGCGTTGCGCTCGTCGGGCACGGCTACGGAATCAGCCGGTATTTCTCGACGCGGAATTCGTCGCGTGCCGCGACGCCGGTCGTCCCCTTCTTCATCATCTCCTCGATTTCGTCGATCTCGCGCGGCAACTGCGACACCCACTCGACGCCCTTCGTCGTCGCGATGTAATTGTCCTCGATGCGCACGCCGATGTTCTTGTACAGCGTCACGGCGGCGCGCGCCCTGGCCGCGTACTCACGATTGCGTGGCGTATCCGGAATCTCCTCGAGGACGTGCTCGCGTACATACACGCCCGGCTCGATCGTAAACGCACTGCCGGGCTGGATCTTCCCCGTAAAGTAGAACTGATCTGGATCGTGCACCTCGAGGCCGATGCCGTGCCCGATGCCGTGCATGTAAAACAGCTGCAGCTGGGAACATTGCCGCGGCTGCGCGCCCGCCACGCAATCGTACGTCGCGCCGGGCGATTCGATGAGGCCAAGTCGCGTTAGGCCAGCCGCGAGCACCGCGTTCGACGAATCCGACATGAGCCGGGCGGAATAGTCGAGTTGGGCCTGGCGTTCGGCCGCCTTCTGCGCATCGCGGACGAGTTGGTAAATCGCGCGCTGCTCCACCGTGAAGATGCCACTCGCCGGAACGGTGCGCGTGACGTCGGCAGCGTAGCCCTTGAACGACGCGCCGATATCCATCACCACGAGATCAGTCGAGCCGATGAACCGGTCGTCCGCGTTGTAATGCAGGGTCGTCGAGTTCGGGCCAGATCCGACGATTGTCGAAAACGACGGCCGGTCTGCACCATTGCGACGAAACGTGTATTCGATGAGTGCCTGCAACTCGAACTCGTTCAGGCCCGGCTTCACGGCGGGTATGACCTCCCTTTGCGCGCGCACCGTGATGTCCACGGCATTCCGGAGCATCACAATCTCAGCCGCGCTCTTCCTGCCGCGTAGTTGCTCCACCGCATCGTTTACGGTCGTCACCTTGAGCGACGCGTACTTCCGCTTCAGCCGATCGAAGATCTGCTCATCGGGCGAGCGTACCGCAGGCGACCCGTCATCATCGGCAACACGTCCCACCTCGCCAACCACGCTGAACGGCACTCCCGCTGCGGCGAGCGAATCGAGCACTTTGTGCAGATCGTTCGCAGGCCGGCCACGAATCCCCGTCAACGTTCCGATCGCATCCACGCCGACGCGCGTGCCTGTCCACACTTCTCGGCTTGGCTGCCGCGGATTGACGAACATCGTGGCCGAACGCACCGCACCCTCGCGCTTGATCATCAGGAGCGCCGC
>JBDTXZ010000176.1:0-6784 GCA_040005935.1 bacterium
CCGACGAAATCGCGAAACACGGTGCCGGGTTGTCGACGTTCGCGGACGAGTGGTCCTACAAGATCGAGGCGTACGACGCGATTCCGTACAACGTCGCGATCCTCATGCGTCACGGCGTGCTCACGACCATCAATTCCGACGACGACGGGCGCGCGCGTCGCCTCAACATCGACGCGGCGAAGATGATTCGGTACGGTGGGCTCACCGAGGATGAAGCGCTGAGCATCATCACCATCAATGGCGCCAAGCAACTCGGCATCGAGAAGCGCGTCGGCTCCATCGAGGTGGGCAAGGACGCGGACATCGCAATCTTCAATGCCAATCCGCTCAGCGTGTATGCGAGCGTCGAGCAGACGATCATCGATGGCGAAGTGTTCTTTGACAAGAAGAAGGATCTCGCGATGCGCGACGCCGAAGCAAAGGAGCGCGCTGAACTCGAGAAAGCCGATGCCAACACGGCACCCGCGCCACGCGGTGGCCGTCAGGGTGGAGCGCCCGGTGCGCCGCCCGTCACTCCGCCGGAGAACCGCTAATGCGACGCATGCACCTTAACACTGCCGCTATCGGCGTGCTCCTGACGCTCGCCGCGAGTACGCGTGCGACAGCACAACTCGGCTCATACAATCCGACGGCCGGTCCGCAGGGAACCTTCGCGATCAGGAACGCGAAGATCTTTCCGGTGAGCGGACCTGAAATCGCGAACGGCACGGTTGTCATCTCGGGCGGTAAGATTCAAGCAGTCGGCGCGAACGTCGCTATTCCGGCTGGTGCACAGGTCATTGACGGCACGGGGCTCTCGATCTACCCGGGCATGATGGACTCGGGCACATCGCTCGGCCTCTCGGAAATTCCGCAGGGAGCGGCATCCACGGTGGATATCGCCGAAGCGGGGAGCTTCAATCCGAATGCGCAGGCGATCTACGGCATCAATCCGCACAGTGCGCACGTCGGCGTTGCGCGCGTCGTCGGGATCACCAACGTGATTTCACGTCCGCAGGGCGGCATCATCTCTGGCCAGGCGGCGCTGATCAATCTTGCCGGCTATACAGTGCCGGAGATGTCGGTCGTCCCACGCGCGGCCATGGTGATCGAACTGCCGAGTGCGGGTGGTCGCGGCGGACGTGGTGGTGGCGCGGCGGCGTTCCTTGCGGCGCAGGGGGGCGGCAATGCGCAAGCGGCAACGCTGCTTCGCACGCGCCAGCTCGATTCGCTGCGCCAGATGCTCCGCGATGCGGATGCCTATGGCAAGTCGCTCGATGCATATGAGAAAGACAAGACGCTTCCGCGTCCGAAGCATGACGCCGTGTTACAGTCGTTGGTTCCGGCCGTGCGCGGCCAGCAGCCGGTGATGTTTCCGGCAGATCGCGCGGCGGACATTCGCGCCGCGGTGGCGTTTGCTGAAGAGATGAAGTTGAAGCCGATCATCGTGGGCGGGCGTGACGCGGTGGAAGTTGCTGCCTACCTCAAGCAGCACGACGTGCCGGTGTTGTTCGATCACGTGCTCGATCTACCGTCGCGCGAAGATGACGCCTACGACATCAACTATTCGGCGCCCGCGAAACTTGCGGCGGCCGGCGTGAAGTTCGCGATTACGTCGGGCGATTGTTGCTCTGAGGTGCGCAATCTTCCGTCGATTGCCGGGATGGCGTCGGCGTTCGGTCTGTCCAAGGCGGACGCGCTCAAGGCAGTGACGCTTGGACCGGCGCAGATCTTCGGTGTGGGCGACCGGCTTGGGTCGCTCGACGTTGGGAAGATCGCGAACCTTGTGGTGACGGACGGCGATATGCTCGAGGCTCGTACGAACACGCGCTATCTGTTCATCGATGGTCGTCTTGTGCCGCTCGATACGAAGCACACGCAGTTGTACGATCTGTTCAAGGGTCGGGCGTTGCAGCCGTAAGTCTTGTTGAGTTGTGTGAGATGGAAGGCGTCCCGTCCGTGCTATGCATGGGCGGGACGTTCTTCCAAGCGGGACGAGACCGCTTGCCGTCGGCGGCATATGCCGGTCATGTTCCGCGGTGCGTCGCCAGCTGTGTCAATCGAATCCCCTTGGAGAATCTCATGCGCATGCGGATCCCGTCTGTGGCCGCCGCCGCCGCCATCCTACTCACGCTCTCGTGCACCGACCGGCAGCAGTCGCCAATCGCGCCGACGGGACCGTTACAGGCGAGGAGCGGCGGTCCAAAACTCAAGTCCATCTCCGTCACCCCGTCCGCGGCGACGCTGTCCGTCGGTCAGTCAGCACAGCTCACCGCAACCCCGTCGCCGGCCAGCGCGCCCGCCGCTATCGCGTGGTCCTCGTCGAACAGCGCAGTCGCAAGCGTCTCGGCCACAGGGCTCGTCACCGCCATAGCGGTGGGTAGCGCAACCATTGCTGCCACGTCAGGGAGCATCGCCGGCACGTCAGCAATCACGGTCATTGCCACACCGCCGCCAGGCGACGTGGTATTCGTTGGCGCAGGCGATATCGCGAGCTGCTCGTCGTCCGGCGACGAGGCGACCGCTGCGCTGCTCGATGGCATTGCCGGCGCCGTCTACAACCTCGGCGACAATGCATACGAGAGCGGCACCGCCACGGAGTTCGCCAACTGCTACGATCCGACATGGGGCCGGCACAAGGCGCGGACGCGGCCGAGTGCGGGGAATCACGAGTACAACACGGTTGGCGCGAGCGGCTATTACGGGTATTTCGGCGCTGCCGCGGGCGATCCGTCGAAGGGCTATTACAGCTACGACCTTGGCACCTGGCACATCATCGTGCTCAACTCAAACTCGAGCTGCACCACGGTGAGTTGCGCTGCGGGGTCGGCTCAGGAGACCTGGCTGCGCGCTGACCTCGCGGCAAACTCGAAGGCGTGCACGCTCGCGTACTGGCATCACCCGCGCTTCAATTCTGGCTCGAGTCACGGCAACAACACCGCCGTCGCGCCATTCTGGAACGCACTCTACGAGCTCGGCGCCGACGTGATCCTGAACGGGCATGAACACGTGTACGAGCGCTTCGGGCCGCAGACGCCAAGTGCGACGGCCGATGCGGTGAGCGGCATCAGGCAGTTCACGGTTGGAACGGGTGGACGCAGTCACTACACCTTCGGGACGATTCAACCGAATAGCGAAGTGCGCAACGGCGACACGTACGGCGTACTCAAGCTTACGCTCAAGACGGGCTCGTACGATTGGCAATTCGTACCTGTTGCTGGCGGAACGTTTACCGATTCGGGGAGTGGGAGCTGCCACTGATCCATCGATCGCTTTCAGTCCACGATCACTGTCGCCTTCATCGACGGATGAATGGCGCAGTGATAGGGAAAGCTGCCATTGGCTGGGAATACGCGCGTAAACGCGGCATCTGGCGCGAGTGAGCCGGAGTCCCACGCGCCCGCGTCCGCGGTGCTCGTGTGGGGAACTGTGGTCGGCTCGCAATTCACCCACGCGACACTGCCACCGGCCTTCACGTGCACCGTTGCCGGTTGAAAGGTGAAGTCGCGAATGAAGATGATCGTCGCACCCGCGGTGTTGCTGGGCGCCTTGCAGGTCCCGGTGCTGACGGCTGACGTCGTGGCTCGGTCAGACACGCAGGCAGCGATGGCGAGGGAAACGAGGACGACCGATACGGCGACAATGCCCGTCGCGGTCTGTCGCGAAAAGATGCGCATTGTCATTTGACGACGACGGTGGCCTTCATGAACGGATGCGCCAGGCAGAAAATGGGATAGGTGCCCGGCTTGGTGAACGTGTGACTGTAACTGCCATCGGCCGCGATGACTCCAGAGTTGAAGCTCTTGTCCACCGCGGTGACGGTATGAATGAGTGCATCCAGATTTTTCCAGTTCACCGTGGTGCCTGCGCTGATCTCGATGGTCGCTGGAATGAACGCCTGCCCCTTCATTCTCGCATTGAGCAGCTTGGGCGCCGCGGGACGCGCGGCGGTCTTAGGTGCCTGTTGCGACGGCTCGGCAGTTCGCGTGGGTGAGGGCGTTGGAGTAGCCGCACGCGTTGGTGGCGCTTTCGCCGAGGTGTCGGCGGTCGTCGGTGTTGGCGACGTCACCGGCGTCGGCGTCGGAGAAGTCATTGGCGCCACAGTTCGAGTCGGTGGGGCGGCGGCCGCAGAATCAGTCGCGGTGGGCGGAAGCATGGCCTGAGTTTCCGGCGCACCCGTGGTCGGTTCCGGATTAGAGAAGAAGCGGCTGACGTGAATGGGGATCGTGAACTCGAAGCCGTAGCGCTTTGTGTCGCCACCGCGTGTAAGGCCCTGGATGGTGGACGTCGTCGCATTGGAGACATGCAGCGACAGCGTATGCGGCGTGTTGGGCAACGCGATGTGCAGACCGGCGCTCCACGCAACTTTCTCTCCGGCTGCGCGATTTGAAATCGTGGCCGCGTCACCGGCAATCGCAATGAAGCGGCCGAAGCGGAGTGTGCCTCCGCCACCGAATGAGAAGCGTCGCTTATCACCGCCAAAGGTGTCGGCAACCATGCGCGTGACCGCGACGACGCGCACGGGACCTTCGCGTCGAGCGATCGAGAGCTCTCCGTCGACGCCTTTTACGGCGAGGTTGTAATCGACCTGCCCGCCGAGATCGAATAGCCCGCCGTCTTCCTGCTGGACGATGGCATAGCGCCCAAAGAACTCGTACTCATTGGGGTAACGCGCGGCGAGCGACGAATTGGTTGCGTAGTTCAGGCCGACGAGTGCGCGTGAGCCGAGCCCGGTGGCAATCAGGAAGGTTGGAAAGTTGGTGACTTTCCGCTCGGGTGCCGCGCTCGTGCTGAACCGGTGCACGAAGTTGAAATACAGGGTGCCGGTGTTCCCGACCCAGTCGGTCGAGATGTTGTCCGGGCGATCGAGCAGCGACTGCGCGCGCGCGACTCCCCCCGCGAGAGTAAGTGGCACGAGCGCCGCGGCGATTGCGAAACATTTGGACATAGAACGCACGATTAGTTTGCCGACTGTGGGCCGGCGGCCTGCATCGACGACAACGACCAATAGACGCGCAATCCGGTCACAACCGGACACGGCTTCGTTGACCGCTAAGCTAGCTGTGCCAGCATCTCGAGCTTTGGGCGGCGGCTCTTAGGGCTGTCGAGACTGAACGCTCGCGCGTCACCCAACTGATCGTGGACAAACGTTTCCGTCTCTGCGACAGCGCGCTCTAGCGCCTTGTCCCGCTTACCGCTGAAGGTCGCAGACACAATACGCAATGCGTCAGCATCGTATTCCCAGTAGCCGATCAGCCGGCCGCGATCGAGAATTGCGTGCGCCGCGAGATCGACGAGGTTGCCGCCAGGCCGTTCGCGAAACGTGAGACTGGCGACCTTCTCGCGATCAGACTCGTCCACGAGTGTGAACACATCGCGTCGCGCCGCGGAGATCGCGTCGAGGCTGCTTACGAGCACATACTGCGGATCCCGTGGTGCGACGAACGCGCGAAACGCATCCACGTCCTCCGGCAACAGCAGCCGATCACCACCCTCCTCGGCGGCAATAAGCCCAATTGATGCCGTTGCGTCCTTCGCGGCTTTGACGCCGAGTCCCGTGAACCACTGCAGTTCCTTCATGGTTGCGGGTCCGACCCACCGAAAGAAGCGACGCGCGAGTTCGGTAAACGCGTCGTCCGTCGAGAGCGCGATCGTGAGAAGTGGATTCGGCGACCAACGCACATACTTGAAGCGCTGCTGATCCAAGCGGCCACCGACGGGAACTCGACGGATATTTCCGCGCGCCTGGAGCAGTCCCAGCGCTAACGGCAGCGTGGTGACCATCCCTTTCTTCTTGCCTGCATCGCCGAGATTTCTTACGGCGTCGCCGACTGCCTGTTTGATGGTATCTGGATCGAGTGGCTCGTCTCCGATGGTCGCGACGACAGCCGCGCATAGCGCGTCGATCTCTGGCGCATGGACGCCAAGACTTGCTGCCGTCTTTACCTCAGCCTGCCCGAACGTCTGCGCGATGGTGAGGCCGAGCGCGTAGTCGCTTGCGGGAAGGACATAGGCGCAGCCGCGCGCAGAAGGAAGTTCGTGAATGTGTAGTGAAGCGACGGCTGCGTCAGCAGCTTCGCGAGACGTACCGGCCCTGGCAAACAAGGAGACGTATGGGCCGACACCGCCAACTGAGCGCGCCCACCCTGACTGTGCGAGGACTTCGGCGGGCGACTTGTCGCGGAGCGAGCCATCGAGTCCCTGCCGATGGGCATACCACGCGCGGAGCGTGCTGGCGTCGATCATGAGTGCGGGCGGATTACGTGATTAGAACAAACGGAAAGTGCGAGGGTGGTGTCAACCGGTCATTGGCCGCGGCGGCGAGTGACACGATACAATCAGTCGGTCGCTCACTCGGACAATAGCCGATGACGAAGAAGTTGTAGTTGTCGTACACCAATTCGTTCGCCGTCGGCATGATCTTTCGGAGCGCCGACCGACAATTGCGGATCACGTTCGCGACGTCCGGATCGAACTTGGCGATGAATGCTGCGAGCTGTTGCGCTGGCGACTCGGTGGCTGCGGACGCGGCGACCTTCTTCGTGGAGTCGTTCCCCATTTGGCCCCCTTGCCAAGCGTGTGCGCATTTCTGAACGTCCTGAATCCCCAACCACGTGTCCCGATGACCCTCGCTCGCCGTTCGCTCGCCCTTCTCGCCCTCGCGGGCAGCATTCCTCTGGCAACAGTCGGCGCCCAACAAGCGTCGTTCGTCTACCGGCTCGGCAAGGATACAGTTGCCGTCGAACAGTACGCGCGCACCGCCACAAAGCTCACTGGCGAGGTGGTTAGCCGAAGCGGCGTTGCA
>JBDTXZ010000177.1:0-6739 GCA_040005935.1 bacterium
TTCCCAATCGTCATCACCGACCTCGGCATGCCGTATGTGGATGGACGCAAGGTCGCGAGTGCGGTAAAGGAACTCGCGCCGTCGACATACGTCATTCTGCTGACGGGATGGGGCCAGCGATTGCTTGCGGAGGGTGACGTGCCACCGCTCGTGGACTGCGTGGTCAGCAAGCCGGCTAAACTACGGGACCTTCAGGAGGCGCTCGTTCACGGCGAGCGCTTCGGGCGTGCGTAAAACGGGACGATGCTGCGAATGAGAGAAACCCATGCTGCCGTCTCAACGGCGCGAATCCTCATCGTTGATGACGAAGCGCCGCTGATGTATGCGCTGACGAACACACTCAAGATCTACGGCTTCGACTGCGTGGGAGTCACGACCGGTACCGAGGCGCTCGACGTACTGCGCGACCAGAAGTTCGAGCTCATGCTGTCTGACCTGTCGATGCCTGATATGTCGGGTATCGAGCTGTTGCAGGCAGCCCTCCAGATCGACCCGGATCTCGTCGGGATCATCATGACAGGGCAGGGCACAGTTACAACCGCGGTTGACGCGATGAAGTCCGGGGCGCTGGACTATATCCTGAAGCCATTCAGGGTGAGTGTCGTGTTGCCGGTGCTCTCGCGTGCCCTGGCCGTGCGACGCCTGCGCCTGGAGAACGTGGCCCTGCAGCAGCGCGTAGCCGATCGCACCGCCGAACTCGAAGAAGCGAACAACGAACTCGAAGCGTTCTGCTACTCTGTTTCACACGATCTCCACGCGCCGCTGCGCGCCATCAATGGCGTCTCGAGCATTCTGCTGGAGGACTTTGCGACAGCGATGCCGGCAAAGGCGAGCGACCTCGTGAACCGCATCGCAGCGAACGCAACGCGCATGGGCCACCTGATCGACGACCTGCTCCGGTTGTCGCAGCTTGGTCGGCAACCGCTCTCCGTGCACCCCGTGAGCACCGCGGCAATGGTTCGAGAGATTCTGGACGAACTCAACAAGGAAAACGCAGGTCGCTCTGTCGAAACGGTGGTGGGTGACCTCCCCGATTGTATGGGCGATGCGGGACTGCTCCGGCAGATGTTCTTCAACCTCCTGTCCAACGCATTCAAGTTCACGCGCCAGACCGTCCGCCCAACCCTGATGGTGGGCAGTGAGGAGCGTGACGGGCAGTGCGTGTATTTCGTGAAGGACAACGGTGCGGGATTCGACATGCGCTATGCGCAACGCTTGTTCGGGGTATTTCAGCGCATGCATCGGGCAGACCAATTCGAAGGGACCGGCATCGGGCTCTCGATCGTGCACCGCGTCATACGTCGGCATGGAGGGCGCGTGTGGGCGGAGTCGGCGCTCGATCAGGGAACGACATTCTTTTTTACCATACCGGCTCCCACTGCCTCGCGAGGCGAGTGATCAGCATGCGAACGCCGCTTTCCGTCCTGCTGGTCGAAGACAACATAGACGACGCGTTGATGCTCGAACGCGAGCTCGGACGCGGTGATTACGACGTGGTCGTCGAACGCGTGGACTCCGAGCACGGAATGGTTGACGCGCTCAATCGCGTGGCGTGGGACGCCATCATTGCGGACTACTCACTGCCCGCGTTCAGCGCCGTGGCCGCACTGGAGCTCGTGAAGGAACGCGGTCTCGACATTCCGTTCATCATCGTCTCGGGCGTCATTGACGACGAGGCGGCCGTGGCGTCGTTGAAGGCGGGTGCGAACGACTTCATGACCAAGCGCAAATTATCGCGGCTGCTTCCCGCGCTCGAACGCGAGGTGCGGGAAGCCAGCGTGCGTCGCTCGCATCGACTCGCGGAAGCAGCGCTCCGCGAAGGCGATGAGCGATATCGCATCGTCGTGGAGCACGCCACCGACGTCATCCTCATCACCAACGAAGGCGGCACGATACTCTATGCCAACCCCGTAACGCAGGAAATCTTCGGCCTTGCCCCGTCGGTCGTAATCGGGCGTCCGCTCACGACGCTCGTCCGCGTCCCGCTACAGCCTATGAGCGACTCGGCACTCGCGGCCTACATCCGCCAGCACACTGGCGACGCGCGGACGCGCGTCGATCTCATTGGCGCGCACGCATCGGGCGCACCGTTGCAGTTCGAGGCGTCCATTGGCGTCGGCACACAGGACGGCGCGTCGGTGTTTATCTGTGTCCTCCGCGACGTGACCGAGCGGCGAGCGGTGGAGATACACCGCGCGAATCTCCTGCGCGCCACGGAAGACGCGCGTCAGCAGGCCGAAAATGCCAACAGGGTGAAATCGGAATTCCTCTCCATGGTCAGCCACGAGCTTCGTACTCCACTCACGGCGATCATCGGTCACGTCGAGCTGCTCGCCGACGGCGTCGTGGGGCCAGTGTCCGAAGATCAACAGATGCATCTCGAGCGGGTAAACTCGAACAGCAATCGGCTGCTCGCCCTCATCAACGAAGTCCTCACCTTCGCGACCATCGAGGCGACAACAGCATTCGAACTCGTGGACGTCCCGATGCAGCCGCTGCTCGCCACATGCGTGGCCACCACAATGAAGTTGGCGGCGGAGAAGCAGCTCGCTGTGTCACCCACGTCGTGCGAGCCTGGCGTGTCCGCGTGGGCCGACGCCGGCCGCCTGCAGCAAGCGTTGAGCAACGTGCTCGACAACGCCGTCAAGTTCACAGCGGCCGGCGGCTCGATCGACGTCATATGCGATGCCGATGACTCCACGACCCGCATCAGGGTGCGCGACACCGGAGTCGGCATGTTGCCGCAAAAGCTCGACACCATCTTCGATCCGTTCGTGCAACTCGACACCGGCCTGACGCGCGCGCATGGAGGTTTGGGGCTCGGCCTCGCCATCAGCCGCCGGTTCATTCGCGGCATGGGTGGCAGCCTGGATGTCGAGAGCACACATGGCGTGGGCTCGGTGGTGACGATCTCCTTGCCCAGGGCGCTCAAGCCGAAAGCCCTGCGTATGCTACTCGTCGAGGATTCGGAGATGGATGAAGCGCTCCTGATTCGAGCGCTGACTCGCGCAGGCTACGCCGTGTCGCATGAGCGCGTACAAACGCGTCGCGAACTGGAGAGCGCGCTCGAGGCGGGCACGTGGGACATCGTCATCAGTGACTACGTCATGCCCCTCTTCAGCGGCACCGACGCGCTCTCGATTGTTCGTGATCGCGCACCTGCCATTCCGTTCATCCTTCTCTCCGGCACCATGACAAAGGATCTCGCGGACGAAGCGATCCGAGCGGGAGCACATGCCTGCGTGATGAAAGGCAACATGGGCCTGATCGCGGCCACCGTCGAGCAAGCATTGGGCGCCGCGACGCAATAGCCGTGTACGCGTTAGCGCGAAAACACCGTACCGTGCGGTACAGCGCTACCGGTGAATCCGTGCGGCCATGTCTTTCCGGTAAAGCTGACACCAGCGCGCGTCGCACCGGCGTCGCGGAATCGCTCGTCCAGCGCCAACACGCCCGTCGCCGGATCGAAATCGATGACGAACAGTCGATTGCCCGGACCCCCTCCCGCGGAATTCAACACAACACGCCGCCCCGTGCGGTCGATCGCGATCCAGTGCGGCTGTTCGTCATCACCGAGCGTGACGGAGGACACTTCTCGCGGATGCTCGGGATCGGTGATGTCGAGTGCAACGAGTGCGTGCGCATCGGGCACCGTCTGCAGCCAGTAGTGACTGGTGAGCACCGGCACTCCGCAATTCTTTCCTTCGAACGCTTTCACGAATGTGGACGTGGGCTGATTGCCGTCCACGCCGCGCACGAGGTACAGCCCGCAGTTGAAGGTGTGGATGTACACGCTCCTTCCATCCGGCAGCAATCGCGGCTCACCCGTGAATTGATTTTCGTCACCCCGAGGCCCCGGTTTCAGGGCGATGCTGCGAAGGAGCGTCAGGTCGGAAAGCCGCCAGACCTGCACCCATTCGGACGTCGCTTTCTTGTTCGCGTCGTCCATGTCGGTCGTCGTGGACACCGCGCGATCGACATTGGCAATGGGCAGCACCGCGTACGGAAAGATCTGCTTGTCGCGAATGGCGGCGTCGGTGGCGCTTGCGGTGTGGATCACGTTCCCACGCTCATCCATTTCTACCAAGCCTCCCGTCGCGTGCGCAGGGCCGCTCCGCCCTACGCCGTGTCCGTGCACGGGTGC
Organism: bacterium; assembly: GCA_040005935.1. GTDB lineage: Bacteria > Gemmatimonadota > Gemmatimonadetes > Gemmatimonadales > Gemmatimonadaceae > AG11. Next base: position 4,145 of record JBDTXZ010000177.1, read on the forward strand.
CGCTGCCGCGGCGTCTGCCTTGTACTGGAACGTCGCGAGGACATGCCCGTTTGCCAGCCGTACATATGTGTGCGGATGACTAAACCCGCCCAAGTCGCCGAACGACGTGAGGATCTTCGGCTGGCGTGGCGTCGAGAGATCATAGAGCCATGTGCGTCCGGCGCCGAATCCGTTGGCCAGGAGGTGGCCATTGGCGGGCAACTGTGCTTCGGTATGATGTGGATGTGTCCCGCTCATTCCCGTCGGAAGCGAAGCGACGACGGAACCGTAGGTCGGTGATGATGGTGACGCGTCGATCACGCCGAGGAAGTCGCTTGCCTTGCGCGCGGAATCGCCTGCCCACACGAAGAGGTACTCATCCGCCGGTGGTGGTGCTTCGGTTCGGCACGCAGCGGAGAGGATCAGTACAGCTGTCGGCAGGCGCAGGCGCACGGGGTCGGCCTCGGGATGATGGATTGAGAAACGCGTCGCTGATCGGCAAGATGGAGCGTGCGAGCCATACTCGTGGTCGAGCTTGTGATCCCAAAGTACGCTGCAATGACATAACAAGCATCAGGGCTTGGCAACCGCACCATGATCGCCATGGGTTGCCAGCCACCCGTCGCATGTCGACCTTCACGACATCAATGCTGACCCATGTCGACCCGATGAACGCATGTCACTGACTCGACGCGAAGCGCTCGCTCGCCTGAGCGCGCTGGTTGCCGTCCCGCTCGTCCGGTGGCCCGAGCGGCTCGCCGATCCACTCGCTGGCACAATCGTCGAGTACCAGGCGGGACGCGTGCGGAAAGACTGGACCGCCGTCGAAGTCACGTCGCTCGCACTCGAGCGCTGTGCAGCCTTGAATGGAACGCTGCACGCAATCGATGAACTTTCGAGCATCGCGCTCGACGAAGCCCGCGCTTCCGACGATCGGATGCAACGTCGAGCACTCCGTACTGCGCTCGACGGCGTTCCGGTATTCGCCAAGGCGATTTATGACATGAGCGGACTTCCGACAACGGCGTCGAACGCAGAATGGGCAAGACTATTCTCGGCGCCTCTCAGTCGCGACGCGATCGAAGTCGCCCGCATGCGTGCGGCCGGTGCCGTCGTACTCGGCAAGACGGCCGCCGACGACTTTGCGTATCACGGCAATGGCACGAGTTCTCTCTCCGGCCAGGTGCGCAATCCGTATGACCCAACCGGCGTCAAGACACCCGGTGGATCGAGCGCCGGTTCGGCCGTGTCCGTGGCCTGTGGTATCGCGTTCGCCGCGCTCGGTACTGACGACGGCGGTTCCAATCGCATTCCCGCGCAGTTCTGCGGCGTTGTTGGAATGAAGCCGACCTTCGGGCTCGTACCGCGTACTGGCGTGATTCCAACGTGGCCGTATCTCGATACGCACGGACCGCTCGCGCGCACCGTGGCAGATGCGGCGCTGCTCTTGAATGCGATCGCGGGGCCTGATTCATCGGATGGATTGGCGCTCACCACACCGTGGAGAAACGGAACGCAGGCTCCGTTGCACGATGACGCGCTGGCCGGTTCGCGACTCGGTCTCGTGGATGTGCACGTGCCTCGCGCGCAGATGTCCGCAGAGTCGCTCGCGGTGTTCGATCGCGCCATCGCAGACCTGAGTGCTGGAGGCGCCATCGTCGAAGCCTGCGCACCAAGCGTGACGCGCGTAAATGTCCGCGCATTGTTTGCCGATGCTGCGAAGGCGCGCGGCGACGTCGCCGTGAACCACAACTCGCCGGCGGCGACGGCGAATGCGCTACTGCGTTACTTCGCGAACCAGAACAATGGTGGCGATCCGCGTCGCGATGTCGAGCGTGGATTGGCAGCGTTCCGCGCGTTTTACGACGTCCTTCCCAAGGACTGGGACGAGATGGCTCGGCTCATCGATCAGCCGTACGAACGCGATCCGTCGAGCCTGTCCTTTGCGCGTTCACGCGAGTCGGTCGTTGGGCAGCTTGCCGAGACGTTTCGTGCGCAGCGGCTGGATGCGATGGTGTATCCGACGATGCCCTTTCCTGCGCCGCGCGCCGTCGACCCCTGGCCGGATGTTCGCACGACGCTCGGGTACGGCAATTGGCTTGGACTGCCAGAAGTGTCGGTGCCGTCCGGGATGGGGCCGGATGGCATGCCGGCGGGCAACATTTCGTTCGTCGGCCTTCCCGGCAGCGATGCGCGACTACTCGCGTTGGCGCATTCGTACGAGCGCCGTTCGCGGCGATTCGTCGCGCCGCCGGTTCGTTAGTGTGTCGTCCTGCGCGTAGCGAAGGACCTGCACTTCAAACGGCGATAACATGCCGCGTTGAGCATCCTGTCGTCCTGAGCGTAGCGAAGGACCTGCACTTCAAACGGCAAAATGCCCGCAGACGAATGGATCACTCACTACGCGCAAAGCGTGGTCGGACGCCAGCGCCCAGCCCGAGTGGGTCCAGGCGCGCAAGGCGTCGCACGCCGAGCGGCTCCAGGTCCTGAAGGCTGAATCGATGTTCGCTGCGCCGAGGGACTACTCGCCGATCAGATAACGCGACGTCGCACGCTACGGTTGCTTGTTGCTCAGCAGGACAATGACCGGCCCACCGTTCGCGTTGATGCCGAAGC
>JBDTXZ010000178.1:0-6738 GCA_040005935.1 bacterium
TCGTCCTCACGGCCGATGAGCTGACGCACAGTATCGAGCAACACGTCCTGGTCGAAGCTGGACTTGGCGACATACGCGTCGGCTCCGGCCTCGAGTCCGCGCGCGCGATGTTCCGGCTCGTCAAGCGAGGTGACGAGAATGACGGGCAATGCGGCCGTGGCTGGATTGGCGCGAATGCGCTCGCAGAGCCCGATGCCGTCGAGGTGCGGCATCTCGACGTCACTCACGACCAGCGAGAATGGCGAACGCTCGATAGCTCGCCAGGCTTCGGCGCCGTCGACGGCCGTGACGACATCGTACCCGGCGGCGGAGAGCACGCTCTGCTCGAGCGTGCGCGACGTGATCGAATCGTCGACAACGAGAATGCGCGCCCGCGGTGCTGCGGCCCGCTTCACGGATGCTGACGACGGCAGGCTCCCTGCCGTGCGCAATGCCTCGGCGAACAGCTTTGGCACGTTGAGAATCAGGACGAGATCGCCTGTGCCGATCAGCGCAACGCCCACCGTCGCCGCCGACGTCTCCGCGCCGACATATTCGAGCGGACGCATGATGAGCTCGCGCTCGTCGAGCATGTCATCCACGGTGACGGCGATGTGCTGGCCGGCCGCCTCCAGCATCACGACTTGCGCGCGCTCGCCCCACTCGCCGCTCTTGTAGGGAGGCCCAATGAGTGTCGCGAGGGGAATGACGGGCACCGGTGGCCCGCGGGTGATCATGACGTCGCGTCCGTCCACTCGCTCCAGCTTCTGTGTGCGGACGGCGCTCACTCGGCTCACGAACGTGCTTGGTAGCGCGACGATCACGCCGCTCACGACAACAAGCAGCGCTCGAAGCGTCGCGATGCTGAGCGGCACTTCGATGACGAAGGTGGTGCCTCGTCCTTTCGTGGACTCGACATCGACGGTGCCGCCAAGCCGCTCGACAGAAGCGCGCACGATGCCGAGCCCGACACCGCGTCCGGAGAGCGTGGTGGCGGACTCGCGCGTCGAGAAGCCGTCGTCGAAGATCGTACGCATGAGGGCACTCGCGTCTGCGGGTGCGGCGTGTCCGCGACGCTCATGCGCGCGCCGGATCGCCGCGAGATCGAGTCCGCCGCCGTCGTCGGAAAGTGTGAGTTGCAAACGATCGCCATGCATCGCGAGCGCGATGTGCAGTTTTCCTTCTGGCGCTTTACCGGCCGCGGTGCGCGCCGCGGGCGTCTCGATGCCGTGGTCAACTGCATTGCGAATGAGATGCAGGAGCGGCTCGCGCAGTGCCTCGATCACAACGCGGTCTGCTTCGATCGTGTCGCCATCTGTCACGACGTGAATCTCCTTGCCGACATCTCGCGCGACGTCACGTGCCACGCGCTCCATCGTGTCGGTGAGATCGCTCAGCGAACGCTGGCGAAGGTGGCGCAACGGTTCATCGAGGCGGCCGGAAATCGCAGTGAGTGTGCGCGCGTCGTCACCCGCGCGGCGCATGAGAATCGCCAGCTCCCGCTCGACGACGTCCGCGCCGCATTGCTCATTTCGAAGCCGGCTGCGGAGCAGGCGAACGTCCGTCGCGTGATCCGCGAGTGCCGTTGCCAGCACCGCGATCTCACCCGCTGCAGCAGTGATCAGGTCGGCTTCGGTCACGCCTATCCGTACCTGATCGCGATGGACAACACGCTCTTCGGTGCTGCTCGCCGCCCGCAACGGAGTGGGAATGGCAGCCGGTGGTGTCGGTTCGGCAGCAACCGGTTCGCTCACGGGCACTGCCGGCGCAGATATGCTCGAGCGGGCGGGTGTGAAATGCGCAACGCCGCCGCCACGGCGCGCGCGCTGGAGCACGATCGCGAGGGCGCTCGTGTCCACCGGCTGGTTCGCACTCAACTGCTCGCGCGCGCCACCAAAGGCGTCCGCGGCCTCGAGGAGCAGTGCCAGCTGCGCAGCGGTGAGTGGCTTCGCCATGTCACGCGCGCGCGCGAGGTCGCCCTCCAGCGCATGACTCACCTGTTCGATGGCCGGAATGCCCGCTGCGCGAGCCGCGCCCTTGAGCGTGTGCATGACACGGAAGATGACGCGCAACTGTTCGCGATCCGCAGGGTCGCGCTGTAGCGCCGCCAGCGTCACTCGCATCTGCGCCAACTGCTCCTCGAGCTCTTCGGCGAAGATCGCGCGTAGCCGCACGGCGAGCGGCTCATCCGCCATCAGGTACCTCCGACGAAGTCCGCCGTAGCAACATCATGCACGCGAACGCGCACCCACGAGATCCACCAATCGCGCGCCAACCTCATTGAGGCCCTGCGCCGCGAGCTCGGACTGGTGCGTTGCTGCAAGGCTCTGCTGCGTTGCGTCGTGGATGTTGCTGATCGCCTGACGAATCTGGTCCATGCCGAGCGCCTGCTGCCCCGCAGACGCGCCGATCTGCGCCGCGGCCTGCGCGGATTCATCGACGACGACTGCAAGTTGCGCGATGATGTCTCCCGCCTGCCGTACCTGCTTCATCGCTGCGTCTGTCTGCTTCGTGCCCTGCTCCGTTGCCATCACCGCCGCACTCGTCGCCTTCTGGACATCGGCTAGCAATCGACGCACCTGCACTGTGGATTCCTTGGCTTCTCCAGCGAGGGACTTGATCTCCGCGGCGACGAGTGCGAACCCTCGGCCATGCTCACCCGCACGTGTGCTTTCCACCGCGGCGTTGAGCGCGAGCAACTTCGTCTGTTCGGCAATGTCGCTGACGGCGCTGGTGATCTCGCCAATGCTCTGCGCTTGTTGCGCGAGACTCACGATGCTCTTGGCCATCGCTTCGACCTGGTCTTGCACGAGCTGCATCGCGTTGATGGAATCCTGCACGGCCTTGCGTCCGGCGCGACCCGACTCCGCCGCTCGCTGCGCCGAATCTGCGACGGTGCGAGCACGTTGCGCGGACTGTCCCGCCGTTTGCGCCACCTGATCAACGGTGGCAACCGTCTCAGTGACGGCGGCCATCGACTCGTTCGTGCCAGCGGCCTGCTCCGTGGTTGCGGCGAGAATCTCCGCACTGCTGGCCGCAATGACGTTCGCCGTGTCCTGCAACGGACGACTGATGGAGCGGCTCAACAGCACCGCGCCGATGACGCCGGCCAGCAACGCAATCAGTGCACCCACCAGTAGCGTGCCGCGCGCGCGGTCGGATTGCGCGAGTCCACCCTCTGCGAGCGAGTCGCCGACCTGTTGCGCCTCGGCGAACGCGAGACGCGTGATGGCGTAAAGGGAGTCCTGCTGAGGCTGCGTGCGCTCGAGCCGAACTTTCGTCACCTCGTCCATGCGTCCCGCTGCCTTGGCGTTCGATGCAGCCGTGAGCGACGTGCCAAGGATGCCGAGCATACGATTCGCGTCGCTCCAGCGCGCTTTCAGCTCAGCGGTAGGCGAGTGCGTTTGCAACGACGCGATGAGTTGTCTCGACACGACGATCAGACTGTCGCGCGACTTGAGATACAGCGGATTGCCGTCGAGGAGATACCGAAGCTGCCCGACGTCGGCGCCTCTCAGCTCTGTCTCGACGCGATTTGCCGGCGCGACGAGATCACGCCTCGATGTCATCGCGGCCTCATAGGTCTGCGTCGTCGACGAAAGGGAGCTGGCCCCAATAATCGCCACGGCCATCACCAGCAGAAGCTCGAGTGCGAGAGCGAGCGTGATGCGTCGGGAAACGGTGAACTTCATGTCATCCTCATTCGGTCAGGGTTGCGGTCGTCTCGACACGACGACCGCCAATCAACGCATCAGCATCGAGAATCAGCATGGCGTCCTCTGTAACGCCGATGGCATACGCGCGTCGGGACGACATATCAACAGGCGTAATCGACGCTCGATCGACGCGGACGGCGTCTTCCACACTGTCAACGAGGACAGCGACTTCTGCCCGCCGGTCATCTCCCAGAATCACGAAGCGCGACTCGTCACCGAGCGACGGCACGCCCGCGCCAAGCGTGAGGACCGTGATGGGTCGTCCCCGCCACACAGTCACGCCGTACACCGGTGCCACAGCGCGTGGGAGCGGCACGATGTTCGTCGCAAATGCGATCGCTGCGATTCGAGTGACTGGAATCGCCAGTCGCTCATCTCCGACGATCGTGACCAGCAGGTCGAGCGCGTCAGTGATCGCGCTCTCGTCTTCGAATACCACCGGCTTCGCGAGTGCACGCGCGCGTGCCCGCAGGACGTCACTCGCGTCTCGGCTGCTCACGCGCGCACCGTGAGCCCGCGCAGGCGCTCGGTGGCGATCTGCCGCATGCGTGACGCAAGCACACCATCTCCGGCGGGTACCAGCGCGTCATCGGTGGCGCGCGCGAGTTGCTGTAGTGCGTTCTCGAACGCGCGCCGCGCGCCAGCCATATCGCCGAGTCGTGAAAGGGCGTCGCCGAGCAGCATGTATCCGATGACGAACTCGCGATCGAGATACAGGGCCCGCCGGGCGGCGCGCGCTCCCTCTGAGACACTTCCCCCCTCGAGGAGCAGCATGCCGTGAAGGTAGTGAAGTTCGGATACGAGACGATGTCGGTCGATCGCGGCCGCCGTCACCTCTCCGGCACGCGCGAGTTCCCCAGTGTTCGCAAGGGCGCGAATCCATACAATCCAGAGCGCGACGTCATCCGTCCCGAGTGCGACTGCTCGCTCAGCGTGTTCGGACGCCATTCGGTAGTCGCCGCGCGTATACGCCGCGACGGCCGGCTCAATGAACGGAGCGGCAACGAGCGTGACTGCATCCAGCACCGTTTCTTCCACCGCGGCGACAGCGAGGTGCACCGGTGGTGCGACAGGTGTCGCCCAATCGGGCACGACGTGCTCGTCGATCCACGGTACGGCGACGACGACGTGTTGTGTCTTGACGCGTGGCTCCGCATCCGCGCGCTGATAGAGCACACCCGAGGGCGACATCGACGTCCGGCATTCGACGAGGTCAGCGAGTGGCGGATCCGACGCTCCAAGCAACAGCCATCCAGTGGGCCGCAAGGAGCGGAGCAGTTGCGTTGCGATCTGCGCGACCGTCGGGAGGTCAAAGTAGATCAGCACGTTGCGGCAGAGAATCAGATCCTGATCGGCGGTGCCGTTGGACGCCGACGGATACTCATCGGAAATGAAATTGAGCGGCAAGAACCGCACGGCGTTGCGAATGCCTTCGTCCACGATAAAGTGTTTTCCGCGCTGCTCGAACCAGCGCCCGATCCTCGCTGGCGACACGCCGCGCAGCGACCACTGCGTGTACCGGCCGCGGCGCGCCGCATCGATACGTGGACGCGAAATGTCCGTCCCCAGAATGTGAACGGGCTGCTGCCATCCGAGCTCGCGCAGCAGCATGGCGAGCGTGTACGGCTCTTCGCCCGTTGCGCAGCCCGCACTCCAGATGCGGAGCGGTTCGTCTTCGTGTCCCGACGCGCGACGTCGGTTGACGAGCTCGCGTTCCACGACGCTGAGCGCCTCAGACTCACGGAAGAAATAACTCTCGCCGATCGTGAGTTCGGCAAGCAGCGCATCGCGCGCTTCACCTGGACGAGCAACCGCTTGCAACAACTCTTCCGGCTCGGCAATCCTGAGCGCGCTCATGACGCGACGCATCGCTGATTCGGCGGACGGTTGTCGGTTGGGCGGGAACACCAGCCCTGCCACGGTGAGCGCCACGTCGGCGACGTGTGCGAAGCGCTCGTCTGACCAGCCACGTGCGCGCGGCTGCTGCTTGCGCAATGGTACGTGCGCTGGGCGACTCATGATGCCGCCTTCAGCGCAGCATCGATGGCCTCGCCTTCGGCCTGCGTGAGAAAGGTGGCCGGATCGTAGATGACGAGTGCGCCGTCATCGCGCGACGCGATTCCAGCCAGTGCTGGTAGCGCGGCGAGCACAGGCGACATGACGGAAGGGTTGGCGATGCTCGTCGCCTCAATTTCCTCGACGTCGTCAGCGGACTCGACGCGCACCGCGAGCAGGCGCGTATCAATTGCGAGAACGATGAGCGAATCGGATGGATCGTTGGCCCGCGAAGGAAGGCCGAGTCGCAACCGCAGATCCACAACGGGCACGAGTGTTCCGCGCAGATTGAGCGCTCCCTCGAGAAGCCGAGGAGCACCTGGTACGACGCCAAGCGCGACGGCACGCACAATCTCCTTCACGCTCGACACGGGAAGGGCGACTTGCACGCCGGCGATGCTGGCGATCAGATAGGACGTGTTGCTTGTTGGAGGGTTCACTCACCCGCGGACAGTGCAACTCGGGGGCCATACCTGACTTCGCTAATTCACAATGCTACGCGCTGGGCATTTTACAGCGGCTTTGCACGACCGGCGGGCACATCCTTGATCGCGGCCACCCTCGACGCACCCGCCGCGACGACGCGCGCTCGCGCGGCGTTGATCGCGTCCGTCGTCCTAACCGATGAACCGCCCGTCTCCACGTCCGACACGGTTGCGAGCGAGCGATCATAGTAGTCCGTCCACGTCTGGAGGATCTCGCGCTCCTTCGCTGCATCGCCACCGGCGGCAACCGCCGCACGCGATAGTGCGAACTCGATGTCCAGGCGGGCAATCGCTGCGCGCTCCAATTCGGCGGTGACACTCCGAGCGACATCACCGTTCGCACTCGTTAGCGTCAGCGCGGACACGAGCGCTGAGATGCCCACGTTCTGGAGCGTGGCGGCGGAGACCTTGTCGATGCGGTCGCCGTCGGTGTGATAGAACTGGTCGGTGAAGTGCCAGAAGAGGACGCCGGGTTTCTTGAACGTGAGAAATGGCGTGTGGTC
>JBDTXZ010000179.1:0-6726 GCA_040005935.1 bacterium
GCGAAGGAAAGGTGCAGGTCCTTCGACTCGCTGCGCTCGCTCAGGACGACAATAGCTGACAGAGTTGTCGTCCTGAGCGCAGCGAAGGACCTGCACCGTTCACCGTTTACCGCCGACCCCTCTCCAAAAAGCTCACGACCGCCTGCACGAACACCCCTTGGCGCTCGAGATGCGCGACGTGATCTGCGCTCGCCAACACCACCCACGACCGGTCCACCGCAGCGAGCCGCGAGAAAAACACCGGCAGCGCCGCCTCAGCAGCTATCGGATCGCGCTCTCCGTGAATCACTAGCGTCGGCACGTGCACAGCGGCGGGATTCAGCGCATTGAACTGCTCTTCATGACGCCAATCAACGCGCACTGGATCACTCGTCGTCGCCGCCTTGACGTACGCCTCCTTCACGCCAGCCGGTGTTGAATCCGGCGTGATGAAATCCTCCGCCGCGCCTTCCGCCGTTGTGCGCGCGCGCGGCGGCACCCGTGGCTCAGCCGGGATCTCAGGCGGCTTTACCACGTTGTGATACGGTCCGTACATGATCAGCGCGGAGATCTTTTCAGGATGCCGTTGCGCCGCGAGCATCACAGTTGCCGAGCCGCGCGAATATCCGAAGAGCGCGGGGCGACGCGCACGCGGCGCACGAGCGGCCACCCAATCCGCGACCGCCTCAGCGTCGGCCGCGGCACGCTCCGGCGTCAGCCATCCCGTCGCGTCGCGAGAGGTCGAGCCGTAGCCGCGCTGGTCCAACGCGTACACGGCGTAGCCCTTCGCGACAAACGCATCCATGAGCGACACCGACTTGCCCTTCACATGGAGATCGAAGTTGGGCAACGCACTCCATGTGCGGCCGTGCAGGAGAATTATTTCGCCGCGGGGCGTGCCCGCTGGCCGCTTCTCCCAGAGGACGAGCGTGTGGCCATCGTCGGCGCGCACGTCGTTCTTGCGCGGTGCTGGCGATGCTTGTGCCTGCGCCGCACCAGTCGCCGCCGTCGCAATGCATGAGACAAAAAGCGTGGCGCGCACGATGCGGGCACGATGCGCGGAAGTGAATCGCATACGTCGAATGGCTTGAGGAATGTTCAGAATGTGCCGGCCAGCCAGCAAACCAGATGAATGAAGCGATGCGCGACCAGGCATCGCCCGAGAGCAGGGTTACCCGCGTGCAACCGCGGGGCGAGTACCCTGGCGCAAGCGAAGCAGATACACGACGACCAAACCTAGGCAGGCGCCCAAACTGTTCAGGATGACATCGTTGATGTCGGCAGTTCGATGAACCCACGCTCTCGAAAGATACTGAAGGAGTTCGATGCTGAACGAAAAGGCAACCGCGATTTGTACCGCACTCCAGAAGCGAAGACGCCTCCAGGCCAGCGGGATCAAGATGCCGAGCGGGAAAAAGAGCGCAAAATTGCCCCGTGCGTTCCGCACGCAGAACGATCGGGCTTTTGAGTCCATCGACAGGCTCGGGGAAGAACAGGTCAGCGATGCCAGACCTGGATGGAGTTCAACGTCCACCGATGCCTCGGCAACCTGGCGCGAAGGATGGTTGGGGGTGAGCGTCGCAGCGGCAAGGCCCGAGAGATAAACAACGAAAGTCGCCAGCAGAATTTCGCGGCGGAGCGAAAGGGGATGCCCTCGAGTCCGAAGCCGGTACAGCCGAAAGCCCAACCAACACGGAACAGCGATCGCACTTACCACGAGAAATGGAAAGATCATCGAGCGGTACACAAGCAACGGATAGAAAAGCCTGGGGACCATAGCGCTAGAGACCCTTGATCAGCAGCTCGCGAATCTCTCCATCCCCATACATGCCGTCGGCGCCGCGCGCGTAGGCGCAGTGCATCTCGAGCACGCCGCCGGCGAACGAAATCTGCATCGCGCTCTTGTCTTTCACGTTCTTGAGACGAACGAGCTTCAATCCGTCCCGCACGGCTTCCTTGCCCATGTCGTCCACGCAGATCATGCGCAGCGCCATGTTGAGTCGATGGCAGGAGAGGTTGTCGAGGTAGTTGAGGGCCTCGAAGTCGTCGGCGATGCTGTCCCAATCGACCTCGTACGGAATGGCTGTGCCGCAGATCTCCTCGATTTCGCTAACTCGGCCCGGAAGAATCGTCTCCTGAAGCTCCTTCACTTTGCGGCGTTCATTGAGTCCCATGTGCGCTTTCTCCCGGGTGAGGACTTGCTTCAATTGTCTACGGACACGTTGAATAAGGTGCGCAGCGTCGCAGCGGCGAGGCAACGGTCGCCGCGCACGCACCATCGAGCGCCGGGTTGAGCCGACACTCGTCACCGTCGTCGAGATAAACAAAGTGGCGGGCGCTGCGCTCGCGAGGGAGGACTGTGCGGTCGTGGCGCAGCGTAGCCAAGACGACTCAGCAGCGAGTCGTTTCTGGTAGGTCTCCTTTGACGCTGAAGGAGCGAGAGCGGCAGCGATTGCCGCTCCCGTGATGTATCAGTTGCCGCCGCGATAAAAGAAGTATTCGGCCGTGTACGGCACTTCGCTGATCTGCCCAACGACGAGCCCCGGCACTGTCGGTGCAACGCCGCCGGTCGTGTTCAAGCGCTGGATGAACGTTGTTTGCGCAAAGATGCCCGGGCCTTCTGCCTTGGCGCTGAGCTTGAGGTATGGGATCGTGTTCGGAACAGGACAGCGCTCGAGCACCGTGCCAACTACCTTGCTTCCGCTGTTGCTCTCCCACGTCGGGCCGGCGTAATGCGTCCCGACCACGCTATTACCGCCCGCGTCTGCCGACAGCACGGCCGATGGTGCGATGAAGGTCCAGGCCGAGCCTGTCCATCTGTAAATCTGGACGCCGGTGCCGTACGCGTGGAATGCGAGCTTGGCGTCCGCCGGCACCTGCACGTTGCTGCACGAGCCGACGTCCGCCACGTGTCGCGTCGCAGACGCCGGAAGGGTGGTCGCGTCGCTGGAGCAGGCCGAGAGCGCCGCGACCGCTCCAATGGCGATCGAACGTCTCAGCAGTTGAGTTGTGGTCTTGATCATTGTCATCTCCCCGAATGCGGCGCCCGCCGCGGTGATCGCCGAAGTTCGGTGCGAAGTTCCGGCACCCTCTTACCCCGCGGATTCTCCGCGAAACCGGACATGGCGGGTGGCGAGGACCGCGCGATGGTGCGGCCGCTCGGCGTCATGAACGCAACGGCCACGAGGCGAACAACGAACGGCGCTTCACGTCGTGCGCGGGTTTCGACGCGGATGGCCGGCGTGGAATGGTGATCCTCACTAACAGCGGCACCGGATTCGGCGTCTATCAGCGCATCGTGCGCGAGGCGACTCGACTAGATCAGGCGCGATTCGTCGCCGATCTCCATCCGCCTCGCTCTTTGCCACATCGCGCCGCACTCATCACTCCCGACGGTTCGCACCCTACGAAACCGTGTAAAGCCGAGTCAAGGCCGTTCGAACGCATTACCCACACGCATTCAGCAACGGTGTCCAACAAAAGGGCTTAACGACTACAACGCGGATTTGCGCGGATTTAACGAATGCACGCGGATTGCTCCCCTATTCGCATAGATCTAGGGTGCGCCCAACCCGCGCCGAGGGCAAAAGGAGCCAATCGCTTCACCGGCGATGGCGAAAGCGGCGCTCACGTTCCCGAGATGCAGTTTCAAAGATCGGATTTGGGAAGGCATCGAGGATCTCTCGGTTACACGATCATTCGCGCGGAGGCGGGGCGGTGATTGGAGCCGTAGCCGAGGATCCGCGGCGCTCCGCCAAATCCGCGTAAATCCGCGTTGAGTCAGTTTCCCTCTGCCTCAATGCGAATACGTGCCCCGCAACGCACACAAGCGGCTTAGTGTATCGTCACTGTCGCACGCACCGGAACGCTGCCCATCGGCACCCAATCCACAATCGTCAGCTTCGCCGCCTTGAACCATGAATCGTCCAGTTGCTTACCGCTCATTCCAGACGGTGCCCGATTCGCCCTGAACACTTGGTGGCCACTCGACGCCTGCCCCCCTGGGATGACGAGCCCTCCACTGCCAGCGCTCGAGTTGATGGGATTGATCACCATTGCCTCATGCGCCGTTGTGTTCACCAAGGCATGGGTCGTTGGAGATCCAGTATACATCGCGAACGAGGCTCCACCAGCGCTACGACGAACGGCCGACGTACTGAGTTGGACCTGCACTTCGTTGCTATGATAAGCTGTCGTCTCCACGACAAACCGCTGTCCATTTGTCGACACCTTCGCGTTCGCAACGAGCGGTAACGTCGCAACCACGTGCGCACTGTCCACAACGAGTAGTCCATTCACCTCCAGACTCGCATCGCCTGCCCGAAGGGCGTCTCGCTGCTGTAGTGACAAATTCGCGCGCAGCTGCCGGAACGACGACACCGTATCGCCTTCTAAACTCAACCATCGCGTGCCCGGCTGCGTTGGCACTGGCGAAGTTATGGAAAAGCTCATCCCTTGATCGAACGTGAGTTGGTCACTCACTCGGCCCCGCCAACGAAAGGTGATTCCGCCCTGGTCGGGAATGAACGTGACGCGCTCGCCCGCTCGTCGGCCGCGCACAAGAAAGTGAAGTTGCGGCGTCCCGTTCCGTGCGATGGTGTCCATGCCGGCTATGCTGGCCTCGAGCGTCAACCGTCTGAGCCGCGCGCCAGCGAAATCGAGCGCCGCAGGCCCGGGAAACGATGCCCAGAGCGCAGCCAGTGATGCCGTGAAGACCACGAACGCCGCAACCCAACTGCGACGTCGCGCATCACGCGTGCGATACAGGTACGCAAGCAGGCCCACGGCAGCGAGCGCACTTGCAACCTGGAGCGCCTCGCGATTACCGAGACGAAGTGTGACGTCGATGCGAAAAAGTCCTATCAAGAGCAGCACCGCAAACCCGAACACGATGAGAACGACCGTGACCGTTCTCAAGTCGCGACTCAGCGCGGCGAGGATCATCGCGATCAACAGCCATCCCATGTACTCCGTCGCTCCCTCCCCAAGAACGGAAGCGAACAGGCTTCCGGTGACGTCGAGGTGGCGAAGCGCAACAGACTGCCCGAGCAGTCCGACGCCGAGCACCACGGCTGCAACGAACACGAGTTTGGCCGTCAGCACCGAGAGCGGATAAAGCGGCCGACTCGCCCAGAATGCATCGCTGCGCGTCGGAGAATCCGCCTGCACCACCGACGCCGCGATGATCATCCCCATCGTTACGACGAGGATGAGCCCCACGTCGAGCACGGTCAGGTTCTGCACCAAGCCTGACGCGTGCACCGTCACCATCGCGACCAGCGCGATGTATGCGATGATCAACCATCGTGTCTGTCGAAGATCCTTCGACGCAACATGCCATACCTGCGCAAACCACGTCATGCGGCCACCTCGCGATCTGCTCGCTCGGGCGCATGCTTCGCGAGTGCGATGAAGACTTCGCGCAATGTCGCCGGACGTACCTCGATGCGCGTCGCTTGCGGCAGCATCGCACGAAGCTCGGCTTCGAGAGCCTCGCCCGCGTGAGCGACGACGAATCGTGCATGACCACCTGCGCGCTCGAACGACAACCAGTCGCGAGACAACGGCATCGCCAACGCCGACGCATCGTCGCTCATCGTGACCGTGACCAGCCTGAAGCGATCACGCATTGTTTCCATGGGCTCGGAAAGACGCATGCGTCCGTCGTCCAGAAAGCCAACCCAGTCGGCAAGCAACTCGAGCTCGCCGATATCGTGTGATGACAGCAGCACCGTCCATCCTTCACTCCCCGCCGATTCCAGAAGGCCATGGACGAGATCATCCTTCACGAGCGCATCCATGCCTGTGAATGGCTCATCCATCAGCAAGAGCTTCGGCCGAGGTGCCAACGCACAGAGCAGCGCCGCTTTCATGTGCTCACCGCGCGACAGCGTCCCAATCGTGCGCTGCGGATCGAGAGTGAATCGCTCGCGAAGGTTTCGCGCCAACGATGCGTCCCAGCTCGGATACAGCGGCGCGAGGTACGCTTCCAGCTGCTCCAACCGCATCCACGTCGGCAGCGACAGCCCCTCCGCGATATATCCAATCGTGCTGCGCTCACTCGGCGTAAGTGTCGCGCTGTCCTTGCCCAAGAGTGCAACGCGCCCGCTCTGCGTACGTCGCAATCCCATCAGGATCTGAAGCAGCGTGGTCTTGCCTGATCCGTTGGGACCAAGCAGCGCGTAGAGTGCGCCTTCGGGCACCGCGAGGTCGAGATCGCGCAACGCCGAGATCTTTCCGTACCGGTACGTGAGATGACTGACTTCGACTACTGCCATGGGATCCTCGCCGTGTAAGTCATGGATGGTGTCGACATGTGGTCACCTCTTGGCATCGAGGTCGTCGTCGCCGAACACTTCGGTCCATCTCGCGGAGATGGCCTTGAGGACATCGCCTCTCGTGAGGCCAAGTCGCTTCGCTTCAACAACGAGTGGCTCGACGTCGGTCGCGAGCAGCGCGCGCCGCTCAACCGCAGTTGAGCGGCGGCCAGTAGTCACGACGGTTCCGATGCCTGGTCGAACTTCGATGAGGCCATCGCGCACGAGTTCAGCGATGACCTTCTGCGCAGTATTCGGATTGATCTTGAGCGCCTGGCTCAACTCGCGCACGGATGGGAACGCCGATCCGGCGGCGAGCTCACCGGAGACGACGGCCCGCGTCGCCGCATAGACGATCTGGCGGTAGGGCGATTCTCCCGGTCTGAGCGTAACGAGGAATGGAAGCATGGTGTACTATGTGAACTAGTAC
>JBDTXZ010000180.1:0-6692 GCA_040005935.1 bacterium
CCGGCAGCGGAAGCGCGTATGCGTCAAATTCGGTGGTGAGGCCACCCGCCGTGGGAGTTCCGGCCTGCGCGGACTCGGCGCGCGCGCGAAGGATGCCGCGCGTCAGGACAACCACATAGAAGACGGTGATGACCGCGAGCGCGGCGAGGAGGAGTGTCTTCAGGTCAAGGCTGGAGTCGGGCATTATTTGCGGCCGAGGGGTGATTTCGGGGAGCGTCCTGTTTGGGCTGACGCGCGGTCGGGAGGGCGAACGCATATTGGATACAGCATGCTCGTGCCGCGTGCAATGGGCGATTTATTCCGCTCGAGCCCGGTTGTCGCCGTCTGGAAGGATTTTCTTGTGGCGTTTTTGCGAAAGTGTGGGTCTTTGATGGATATACGGGACCAGCGGTGCGCATCCGATAGGAGATCGGGGCGAAATCGGTGCCCGGTTGCGAGGTCGAGTACGTCGGAATACCTGCTCGGATAACCGGTCCACCCTGAGTCCGGACCCGAGTTAACCGGCGGCAGGCCAAGCAAAGCGTTCGACACGTACTGGCTCGTTGGACATGGGCTGTGCGTATCCCAATCCCCTCAAGTGAGGTCCGTACCATGAATTACCGCTTGCCTCGCGCTATTCGTGCGAGTGCTATCGCATTCTTGTTCGTCGCGGGGGCAACTGCCACCGCGTCGGCGCAGAGTGCGACAGTCATCACAGGCCGGGTCATCAACGTCAAGACGCAGACGCCGATTCAGGGCGCCACTGTGCTGGTCGATGCCACCCAGCTTGGTGCCATCACCAATGAGAGCGGCACATATACGCTCACTGTTCCTGCTGGGCGCACCGGCTCAGTGAACGTCACGGCTCGCTTGATTGGCTATCGCGCCATGCGCCAGCCGGTCACGCTCTCGGGCGGTCGCGTCACCGCTGATTTCGCGCTGACCTCGCAGCCGGCGCAACTGAGCGAAGTCGTCGTGACGGCGCTCAGCCAGCAGCGTGAGAAGGCGACCATCAGCACGTCGCAGCAGACTGTCTCGGCCGAGCAGCTCACCAACACCATGGCGCCGAACCTCATCAGCGCGATTTCGGGCAAGGTGGCTGGTCTCCAGATCCAGAACTCGGGCAACATGGGCGGCTCGTCCAAGATTGTCATTCGTGGCTCTGGCTCTCTTCTTGGCGACAACCAGCCGTTGTTCATCATCGACGGCCAGCCGATGTCGAACCAGGACTTCTCCACAGCGTCCGCGAGCGGTGGCCGTGACTACGGCAGTGCGATCGCCGACCTGAACATGGACGACGTCGCGTCGCTGACGGTGCTCAAGGGCCCGAACGCAGCGGCGCTGTATGGCTCACGCGCCTCGAACGGCGCCATCGTCATCACGACGAAGAACGGTCGCAACATGCTGCGCGGCACGAAGATCAGCTTCACCAGCCGCGCGACGGCGGACCAGCCGTCGATCATGCCGTCTTACCAGAACGGCTACGGACAGGGCTTCGGCGGTGAGTTCCAGTACCTCGACGGTCAGGGCGGCGGCATCAACGACGGAGCGGACGAATCATGGGGCCCCAAGCTCGACGGCCGCCTGATCGACCAGTTCAGTGGCAAGGCGCAGCCGTGGATCGCGCATCCGGACAACGTGAGCCAGTTCTTCCGTACCGGCTCCTCGCTCTCCAACAACATCAACGTCTCCACGTCGGGCGACAACGCGGGTGCCCGCCTATCGCTCACCAAGGACGACGTTCGCGGTATCGTCCCGAACACTTCGCTCGCCAAGTTGGGCGGCACGTTCTCGGCGAATGCAACGATCAAGGACAAGCTGACGGTCGGCGGCAACATGCAGTACGTCCAGAACAGCGGAAAGAACCGTCCGGAGAACGGCTACACGGAGGGTAACCCCCTCATGACGTTCACGTGGTTCGGCCGTCAGGTCGACGTTGCCTCGCTCAAGGATCACTTCTTCAACAAGGACAGCCCGTACGGCTTTGCTGATGGCTCGCTGTACAACTGGAATGACAACTACCACCGCAATCCGTACTGGCAGTATGCCGACAATCCGGCGCAGGATTCGCGCGATCGCGTCATTGCGCAGGGCAACGCGACGTACGACTTCGCACCGTGGCTGACCGGCTTGGTCCGCTCGAGCCTCGATTCGTACCGGTTCACGGCGGAGCAGGATTTCGCGAAGGGCAACATCGACAATGCCAGCGCTTCCTACAATGGTGGTTTCACGAACGGCAACGACCGCGCTCGCGAAGCCAACTTCGAGGGCCTGCTCACCGCGAAGCAGAGCTGGTCGCACTTCGACGTCACCGGCAATTTCGGCGGTAACCGTCGTCGCAACGATCGGTACCGCGCCAACTACAATACGGCTGGCATCCTGGTTGAGGGCATCTACAACCTGTCCAACGCCGGTATTGCTCCGACGTTCACGAACAGAGAGGACCACTCAGCCATCAACTCGGCATACGGGTCGGCCATCCTCACCATCAACAAGGTGCTGACGATCGAAGGCACGGGCCGCAATGACTGGTCGTCAACGCTGCCGAAGGAAAACGCCTCGTACTTCTATCCGTCGGTCAGCGGCTCGTTGCTGGTTTCAGATCTGTTCCCGGCGATCACGAACAACGGTATGCTGACGTATCTCAAGGTGCGCGGCAGTTGGACGCGCGTCGGATCGGATGCTCTTCCGTACCAGCTCGCGACCGTCTACAACGGAGGAGCGAACAAGTTCGGTGGGTTGGCGAACTACTCGCTGTCGAACTCCTCAGCGAACGCGAACCTCAAGCCGGAGCGCACCACCGGTCAGGAAGGCGGAGTCGAGTTCGCGATGTTCGACGATCGGATCACCTTCGATGCGTCGATGTACAACAAGGTGACGCGCGACCAGATCATCAACCTCACGGTTGCACCGGCGACGGGGTTCACGAGCACCGTCATCAACGCTGGCCAGATCACCAATAAGGGTTTCGAAGCGAGCGTCACGGCGCGGCCGATCACCAGCAAGACCGGCTTCTCGTGGAGCACGACCTTCAACTACCTGAAGAACAGGAACAAGGTCGACGAGCTCGGACCGTCGCAGGCATCGCTGGACATCGCGGGCCAGTGGGGTTCGAAGTTGCAGGCACGCGTTGGGGAGGCCTACGGAGTGCTGTGGGGCCAGTCGTGGCAGCGTGATACCGCTACGGGCAAGCTGCTGACGGTTGGCGGATTGCCGGTGGGTAGCGGTTCCTCAAAGCTGAAGATTCTCGGCAACGTGAATCCTGATTGGACGGGTGGTTGGGCCAACGAGATGCGCTACAAGGCGTGGTCGTTGAACACCCTGCTCGACATGCGCAAGGGTGGCCAGAACTTCTCCATCGGCAACTGGTGGGGCATGTACGCGGGTATCCTCGAGTCCACAATGAAGGGCCGCGAAGTCGACTGGGACAAACCGGGTCTTATCGTCGATGGTATCGACAAGGCGACTGGCAAGCAGAACACGACGACGGTTACGGCGGAAGATTACGGCCACAACCTGTATCCGGTCGCCGAGGCTGGCGTGTTCAACACCGGCTTCGTCAAGCTTCGCGAAGTTCGCCTGAGCTGGGAAGTGCCGTCGCGCCTCGCTGCGCGGGCCAACCTCTCGCAGATGAACATCTCGTTCGTGGGCCGCAACCTGATGACGTGGACGGATTTCCCGAACTACGACCCAGAGAATGCGAGCAACGCGAGTAACAGCGCGCAGGGCTACGACATGGGTGCCTTGCCGTCGACACGCTCCTTTGGCATCAACCTCACGGTGACCCCGTGACCTCCAAGACCAACATGCGCTATTCTCGACTGTCGGTCGGAATCGTCTGCCTGGCTGCTGTCTCTGCGACAGCATGCAAGACGGATCTCACCGACCTGAACAGCAATCCGAACAGCCCCACAACTGCTCCGGCGACGACGCTATTCACCAGCGCCGCGGCGTCGTCAGTGGGAACCTGGAGCGGTGCTGGCGTGCAGAACTCCATGACCGAGCTGTTTGCGCAGCAGATGGCGCAAATCCAGTACATCGACGAAGATCGCGGACACATTCGCGGGACAACGGTCGACGCGCTGTTCGGCGGCCAGTACGCAGGCCCGCTCGAGGACTTGCGCAAGACGGTCGACCAAGGCACTGCGGCGAAGCAGCCCGCGGTGGCTGGCCCTGCCAAGGTGTTGCAGTCCTGGATCTTCCAGCAGATGACGGACAGCTGGGGCGACATCCCTTATAGTGAGGCGCTCGCGGGCGACGTCGGTGGTTCGCTCACACCGAAGTACGATGCCCAAAAGGACATCTATTACGGGTTGCTTGCGACGCTGACGGGCGCGTCGTCTAGCTTGGCCGCGGGCCTCACGTCGGCAGATCCGGGCCTCGGCGGTGCCGATCCGATCTATAAGGGCGATCCCGCGAAGTGGGCAAAGTTCTCCAACTCGCTTCGCGCACGTTTGGCGATGCGGATGTCGAAGGCAGATGCTGCGAAGGCAAACACTGAGCTCGCAGCAGCGTTTGCGGCAGGTGGATTCACGTCGAACGCCGATAACGCGGCTCTTGCCTGGCCGGGCGACGGCATTTTCGACAATCCGCTGTCCGCGAACTTCTCCACTCGCGACGACCATCGCGTGTCGAAGACGTTGGTGGATACACTCAACAAGCTGAATGACCCGCGCCTCAAGATCTACGCCCAGCCCACCAAGGCTGATCCGACGGTCTACGCAGGCATGCAGAATGGACTGGACAACACCTTCACCAACCAGTTCTTCAACACGACGTCGCGCGTGGGCTTGCTGTGGTATCCAGGCGCGACCACGTACGGCACGTTCGGCACGGCGGCGGGCAAGAAGACGCCATCGTACCTGATGACGTACGCGGAGCTCTCGTTCATCAAGGCCGAAGCAGCCGAGAAGGGCATTGGCGGCTTGACGGCCGCACAGGCGGCCGGCTTTTATGCGGCCGGTGTTACGGCTTCGATCACGCAGTGGGGCGGTTCGGCTACTGACGCAGCGACGTATCTGGCACAGCCGGGCGTGGCATACGCTGGTGGCTCCGCTGGCCTGAAGCAAATTGGCTTACAGAAGTGGATCTCGCTGTTCACGCAGGGTGTGGAAGCGTGGAGCGAGTGGCGTCGCACTGGCAACCCGGCGTCCATCGTTCCGGGCCCGAAGATGTATGCAGACGTCCAAGGCGTTCCGCGTCGCCTGGTGTACTCGGGTGCCGAGCAGTCGGTGAATGCGACGAGTCTCAGTGCGGCAATCGCTACGCTCGGTGCAGACACGTACCTCGCACGGATTTGGTGGGACAAGTAGGTCGCAATATGGTCTGATGGCTGGAACGTCGGACCAGAAGTGAAAGGGCCGACCGAACGGTACGTTCGGTCGGCCTTTCCCTTTCTGTGCTTACACGGGTAGAACGATGAAGGGCACTCCGACCACCCGGTCGAAGTGCCCTTCAATGTCTTGCTGGTTGAATGCCCGACGCCTACATCGTTATGACGAGGATCACCGGGCCTTCGTGCGAGTTGCTGCCGAACTTCTGCATCGCGGCGGATGGGTTCAGGAAGCGAATTTCCTTGACCGTGCTTGCCACAATGCCGCGAAGCTCATCGAGACTGCCAACCTTGTTGCCGTCGATGGATGCGTGCACTTTGCCAGCCTCAGGGTCGCTGCCCACGTTGTGAAGCCCGCGCACCGTGAGGTAATTCGGTCGCAGCGCCGTTATGACGTCAAGGACGCTTTGCGAGCTCATCGTGCCGCTCTGCATCTCCTCCTTGGTGATGACGTCGCGGTTGCGCGTGGGCGCGGCCGCCTGAGGCTGTGCGTCAGCGGTGACGATCGCGCCGGGTTGGGACGGCGCTGTTTCGGGCGTCGCCTTAGCGCACGCGCCGACTGCCGCCAGAACGACGAAGGCGCGCAGAATTTTTGATGACATGTGAGCCTACCTGCTAAGGGAAATTGAATGATGACCCAGTGTGGTGCGCGCCGTCAAGATGATCGAAACGGCGCAATAGAATAACGACTTGCCCTGCGGCCGTGGCGTCACCCACGCGGGCCTCTCTTAGTGCGGTCCCGCAGATCCTGTGGACCGCTGGGTGCCTCGCACGACATCGACTCGGAGCTCGGTCCAACCATCGACTTGCGCGTACTGCACGCGAAGCTGGTGTCGGCCGGGGCCTAGTGGCGCGACATCGACGGCGGACTCGTGCGGTGTCCAATGATCGATGGCGAGAACGCCGTCAACCCACACGCGAACGCCGTCGTCGCTGATGGTGCGGAGCGTGTAGACGCCTGGCTGGAGCGTTATTTCAGTTGTCGCATCGACGGCGAAGTGCGATTGCGGCACTCCCTGCACGGTTGGGCGATACCACAGGTAATCGAGGCGCGGCTCATGTCGCGATGCGAGTGGAGCTCCACGTCGTGCGGAGTCGAGCGCGTCGTTGGAAAGTTCTTTCGCCGTCGTGTCGGGCCAACGGAAAAAGCGCACATCCCAGTCAGTGTGTGGCTCAAAGCGACCGTACGAGAACTGGTATGGCCGTCTTGCCGCGCGCGATGATCCGGTTGGGGAACGCGTGGCGGAGCCACGGTACTCGAGAGACACCGTCCAGTCGTCCACATTGCGTCCAGGGGTCACCGTGAGCGTGTCGCCAACGCGGCCAGACGTCGCAGAGAGTGACGCAATGCCTTGCCGCTGTACCAAGCGCCACGAGCCCG